>DASWCA010000040.1:0-11516 GCA_036390355.1 Acidobacteriaceae bacterium | reverse complement strand
GACGGCCCTGATGTCAAAGAAAGCGAAAAGGCCCGACCGAGGCAAAGAGCGAATCACAGAGTACACAGAGCAGAAGAGAGAACACAGAGGTGCTTTCCCGGGCTACCCTCCCCCCCGTACTTAAGTCCTAAAGTACATCTTCTAAAAGGCTTAAGTACAAGCCGTGGTCTATACCAATGAGACGGCTCTGGATGTCAAAGAAAGCTGCCGCGGAATCTGGATCCGGGTGGAAATGGGAGGTCCTGCGATGCCGGCGCACGACACTTTGATCCCTATCTTCAATTGTAATTTGGGGCGTCAATGGGCTGGCTGTGGGAAAGACCGGGTTGACTCTTTGGAATGTGGGAGATGCGTGGAGGTGGGAAAGTCATTTTTGTGAACCAGCATTCAGCTTCCAGCGATCAGCCATCAGCAAAACAGCGGTGCTGCGACTGTGGGAGCCTGCCGCTATTCGAGGGCGTCGTTGACATCGCGGACGAGGTTGCGGAGGTAGCTGCGGCGGTTGAGGAGGGCGACCATTGCGTCTCGGGCGGCGGCCTGGGCGACGCGGTCGCTGGCGGCTGGATCGGTTGCGTTGGTGGCCGTGTCCCATTGGGTGTGGAGGGTGGCGAGGTCGGCGTCGGTGGCGGCTAGCTTGGCGTCGAAGTCGGACTTGGCCGCGATGAGGTCTTTGCGGAGTTGGGGGTCGTCTTCGCCCATCTTTTTTGCGGCGCGCATTTCTTCGAGCTGCATGTTGAGTTCGAAGGCTTCTTCGAGAAGGTCTTCGGGGACGACCTGCTTTTTGGTGGTGCCTGACGCGCGGGCGGCGGCGGTGGCGGCGGATGACTGTTCTTCGAGCTCGACACCTTCGAGCTTGAGGAGGTACTCGGTGCGGGCGACGGGGTCGCGGAGGGTGCGGTAGGCGTCGTTGAGGCGGGAGGATTCGGCTAGGGCAGCTTCTTGTTCGGCGGCGGGGCGGGCGGCGAAGCGGTCGGGGTGGAGGCGGCGGGAGAGAGCGTAGAAGGATCTTTCTAGGGCTGGGGTGTCTATCACTAAGTGGGGTGGGAGGGAGAAGATATCGAAGTAATCCATGCTTCCATCTTAGGGGAGCGGAGTTTACCGTGACGTCTGCGTCGGAACCTGACACCAATAAACCTGGGCTACACGCGGACGGATGCTGCCGACGACAGGACTCTGTCTCGGATCAACTCCGGGCTGACGGATCCCAGCAGTATGAACTCACGCCATTTTCCAGTCGTCAGGCCGATGCGGATCCGTCCCGAGTGCGCTATACCGCCCATGCCCCACTTGCTCTTATTTCGTGCTGCGCGCGGCTGCCCCTGCCGATGCGATCCTCGGCCGAGACCCATCTATTTCGAAAAATCCGAAGGAAGCGATGTCGGGATTTGTGGGGATGGAGTACTACGGCCTGATTCTCAATCGGACTTACCTCGTATTCGTCGCGCCGAATGGTCTCTATGGTTGGAAGGTTGAAGGTCCGGTGAGTGCCGGGCGCCCGCAGTTCTATGAACCTTACCAGAAGATGCTCGACGACCCAGAACTCACGCAGGACCGTGGAGCGGTCGAGGACCTTGCAAAGTTGAAAGGCGGTTTCTTCATCCCAGGTTCAAACATCGCTTACGTCGTGGCAAGCGATATACCCAGAGACAAATGCCCAGATGAGTACCACCACACCGGCAAACGCAGAGATTACAAGGATGAACTTCCAATCAACCCGCCACTTACCATCGAACAGGTCGTTGATAAGGCCCTTCGCGACCTGGGCACAGACCACAACGCAAAAGGTAATGAGAGCCGACCTAATTGCGGTTCTAAAAGCTAGCCTTACATCTCCGCTGCCGCTTCGTGCCATTTTTCGTGAGTCCATTCCCCAGGGTTCAACACAGGTGTCGACTGAAGTAAAACACGAGCGTGGTCGTTAATCCAGCGCGTTATGGCTACGCATCGAACCAGAATGGTGCGGATTGGGACGGCGGGGTGGGCGACTGAATGCGGAGAGGGCGGCGGGTGATGGGAGCCATCTGGAGCGGTGTGCGCGGGTGTTTGGGTGTGTGGAGATCAATTCGAGCTTTCATCGGGCGCACCGGCCGGCGACGTGGGCGGAGGGGCTTGGGGGCGAAGCGGTCGGGGGTGGAGGCGGCAGGAGAGAGCGTAGAATGATTTCGAAGTAGGCGGGGCGCTCATTCGGGCACGGAAACGATTTCGGCGAACGATGAGGGTTCGGGAACGGGGAGACCGTCTTCGACCAGACCGGCAATATGGATGGAGATGCCTTCGCGGATGAGGGTTTCAGCCTCTTCGCGTGTGTCGCCGACTACACCAAGACCGGGCAGGTCTGGGGCATATGCTCCCCATCCGCCGTCATTGCCGCGTTCGAAAATGACTGTATATGTGCGTGTGATTCCCATATGTCGGGCCTTCAGCCCTTGATGCCTATTATGGCACCCAACCTAGGGCTCCGCCCTAGGTTGGTATATTACGCGCCGTTGGCGCTCGCATTCTCGGCCGGATGGAATTCCAGGGTGGCCAAAGTCGACGAACTGGGCGCGGACGTTAGGTGGAAAAGCTGGAGCCGCAGCCGCAGGATTTGGTGGAGTGGGGATTGATGAAGTTGAAGCCCTGGCGCATGAGGGTTTCTTCGTAGTCGAGGATCATGCCGTGGAGGTAGATGAAGCTCTTGGGGTCGACGAAGAGGCGGATGGGCGGGGCGTCCGAGGCCGGGTCGAGATGGGTCTGGGGGAAGGCGTAGACGCGGTCGCGCTCGCGGGGCTTGGTGTCGAACTTGATGGAGTAGCTGAGGCCGGAGCAGCCGCCTCCGGTGATGCCGACGCGGAGACCGCCGGCTTCGGGAGTGATGTTCTCCTTGGCCATGGCGACGCGGATGCGCTTGAGGGCTCGGGCGGTGACCTGGATGCCCTTGGCAGCGGGGGATTCGCCTTCGGCGGTGAGGATGGGCGAGAGTGGGGCGGCGGGCACCGTGGGTGCGGCGACGGCGCCTTTGGGGGTTTCGGTTTGGAGGGTGACCATGGACATAATTCGTGTCGAATCGTGATGCGTGTGTGGGGCCGCGGAATAGAGCATACCCCAGGGACTAAAGCCCCATTCGTGGTGAGCCTGAGAGGGCCAAGGCTAAAGCCTTGGCTTACCTAGAAGCAAAGACTCACCACGGTAGCTCCTTAGTGGGCGGCGGCAGCGGTTGCTACACCGGCTTCTTCGGCTACGTTGTTCTTCTTCTTCCAGTCGCCGATGGCTGCGCGGATGGCGTCTTCGGCGAGGACCGAGCAGTGGATCTTGACTGGGGGAAGCGCGAGTTCCTTGACGATGTCGGTGTTCGAGATCGTGAGGGCCTCGGCGACGGTCTTGCCCTTGACCCACTCGGTGGCGAGCGAGCTGGAGGCGATGGCCGAGCCGTAGCCAAAGGTCTTGAACTTGGCGTCCTCGATGACCTGGGTCTCGGGGTTGACGCGGATCTGGAGGCGCATGACGTCGCCGCACTCGGGCGCGCCGACGAGGCCAGTGCCGACCGACTCGGATGACTTGTCGAGGGTGCCGACGTTGCGGGGGTTTTCGTAGTGGCTTAGTACCTTGTCGCTATATGACATTTTGTTCTCCTCGTTCGGTCGTTAATTAGATGTTGCAGCGGCGAATTTCGTCGCCGGTTGAGCGGTCCGTCTCAAAAATGATCGGGGCGTTTGAAGAAGCGCCAAGTGCCGCGGGAAAGTCTGATTCGGGTCAATTGATACGCCATAGATCCCACCACTATTGGGCCGAAATGTGTAATTCGGCTGTCGATGCCAAATATCAAGGTAAACAGGACCATCGATGCAATTGCCGGAAGAACCGTCGAGAAGACGAGTAGCGCGGCCATCGCCCAGCTGTCTTTCCCGAGTCGCACGATCCGCCTCCCTATGTCGGGCTTTCAGCCCTCTGATTCTTTCTACCGCCCAACCTAGGCCTTCGGCCTAGGCTGGTATATTGCGCGCCGTTGGCGCTTGCTTCGGTTCGGCTACATGCGTGCCCTAATCAAAACCAAAATACGACACGTGAGACTCAGTGCGCGGCCCATTCGATCTTGCTGAGGTCGATGCCTTCCTTGACCATCTCGTAGAGCGGGGAGAGCTCGCGGAGTTTCAGGACTACGTCGATCAGCTTGTCGGCTACGTAGTCGACTTCGGCTTTAGTGTTGAAGCGGCCGAGGCCGAAGCGGATGGAGCTGTGTGCGATCTCGTCGCCGAGGCCGAGGGCCTTGAGCACGTAGCTGGGTTCGAGCGTGGCCGAGGTGCAGGCCGAGCCGGAGCTGACAGCAATGTCGTTGATGCCCATCAGCAGGCTTTCACCCTCGACGTAGACGAAGCTCATGTTCAGGTTGCCGGGCAGGTGGTGCTCCATGTTGCCGTTGACCTGGACGTAGTCGAGCGAGCTCTCGAGCTTCTGCTTGAGGTAGTCGCGGAGTTCGGCTTCGCGGACAGCTTCGGTTGCCATCTCGTTCATGCATATCTCGCAGGCTGCGCCGAGGCCGACGATGCCGGGGACATTGAGGGTGCCGGAGCGCATGCCGCGCTCGTGGCCACCACCATTGATCTGTTCGGTGATCTGGACGCGCGGGTTGCGGCGGCGGACGTAGAGTGCGCCGACGCCCTTAGGTCCGTAGATCTTGTGGCCGGAGAGGGAGAGGACGTCGATGTTGTCGGCCTGCACGTCGACCGGAATCTTGCCGACGGCCTGGACGGCGTCTGTGTGGAAGAGGACGCCCTTCTCGTGGCAGATTTTGCCGATCTCGCGGATGGGCTGCACGACGCCGATTTCGTTGTTGGCGTACATGATGGTGACGAGGATGGTCTTGTCGGGGCCTTCAGTGACGATGGCGTGCTTGAGGTCTTCGAGGTCGATGAGGCCATCCGCCTGCACCGGCAGGTAGGTGACGCGGAAGCCCATCTTCTCGAGCTTCTTGCAGGTGTCGAGCACCGCCTTGTGCTCGGTTTGCTGGGTGATGATGTGAGTGCCGCGCTCCTTGTACATCTCGGCGATGCCCTTGATGGCGAGGTTGTTGGACTCGGTGGCGCCCGAGGTGAAGATGATTTCCTTGGCGGTGCAGCCGATGAGTTTGGCGATCTGGCCACGGGCGATTTCGACGGCGGCTTCTGCCTCCCATCCGAACTGGTGGTTGCGGCTGGCGGCGTTGCCGAACTTGCCCGTGAAGTACGGCATCATGGCTTCGAGCACGCGGGGATCCAGCGGCGTGGTGGCGTGGTTGTCCATGTAGAGGGGAAGGTGCACGCCCTCGGGCAGAGGTGTGGCGGAGTTAGTGATGACGACGCCGGTGCTGTTCATGCCGGCGACTGCGCCTTTGCCATTGCCGTTGAGGCTGATCCCAATTTCGGTGCTCATGTTGTTACTCCTCCGTGTGTCGAATCTCTTGTTTCTAAAGTCGGTGTCCAGTGGGCTATGCCAGGATAGTTACGAGTCCGCCTGCTACTGCTGCGCCGTCGTTTGCGTGCTGACCTTCGGTCGATTCTGCGAGGTCGCTGATGTGAATCTTGCTGAGCAGGTCGCTGATGCTGTCATTCACCTTGCGCAATGGTTCTTTGATGGTGCAATGGCCGGCGAGGTCGCACGTTCCGTGAATCGTAATGCAACTGGTGATGAAGAGCGGGCCGTCGATGGCGCGGATGACTTCGAACGCCGAAATTTCGTTTGCCGGCCGGGCAAGAGCGTATCCGCCATTGGTCCCGGCGTGCGATACCAGCAGTCCGGCACGCGCAAGCGTCTGCAGAATCTTGGCCAGAAGCGGCGGCGGAATGTGGTAGGCCTGGGCGATATCTTTGGCGCTCTGTGCGACCGGAGCGGACGAGCCTGGGCCCGACTGCTCGGCGAGATACTTGAGCGCCATGAGGCCGTAGTCGGCTTTTTTGGTCAGACGCAGCATTGTGAGGCCAGTCACTTTCAGGCGGATTCGTGCAAGTACCTGTAATCCGACCTTATTAGTCCGACTTCAAGTGTAGGCTGTTGCGGGCTGGTATGCAAGTCCTTCTATTACCGGTCCGGTGCGATCTCCCCGGGGGAGTTTTCCCCTGCGACGCAAGGGAGCGGATCTGTGCCGTAAGATGTTGCGAATGCTGCTTACACCTGCTGTCGAAGCCGATTACCCTGACCTCGTCGATCTGGCCAATATCGCCTATCGCGGTACCGGTCCCGCGGCGAGCTGGAATGTGGAGGCGGGTGTCCTGGAGGGGCAGCGCTTGGATGAATCCCTCCTTCGCGAAGATCTGGCGGCTAAGCCACTGGGGCAGTTGCTGACGTACCGGGACGAGCTGGACGGGCCGCTTTTGGGCATGGTGTGGCTCGATCCCAGGGCGGATGGGGTCTGGTACTTGGGGCTTCTGGCGGTGCGGCCGGAGATGCAGAATCGACAGTTGGGGCGCAGTCTGCTGGCAGCCGCGGAGAGTTTCGCGAGAGATCGCGGGGCACGGCGGATTCGCATGACTGTGCTCCATGTTCGGAGCACCCTGATTGCGTGGTATCAGCGGCGAGGGTATGTTCTGAGCGGCGAGATGGAGCCGTTTCCTTATGGGGACGAGCGGTTCGGGCGGCCGCTTCGCGACGATTTGTATTTCCTGGTGCTGGAAAAAGAGTTTGATGGAGTTGAAATTCCGGATTGACAAGCTGATTGGCCAAAGGCAGAATTCTAGCCAAGCCCAAGCTCCGCCCCCTATGCCAGCATCGTGCAAACATCCGCAGGTTCGCGTCGTCGCCCGCGAGGAGGACGTGGAGTTTGTCGAGTGCCAACTCTGCGGCGAGGTGTTCGATGCGGCTGAGTTCGTGGACATCCTGAATGAAGAGGAAGAGCCTGCGGAGAGCCACGATGAGGCTTAGTTCGATCCGAACGGCTTAACACCGATCTACACCGATTCAACCGATCTGCATGATAAAGACGTAAGGTGCGGTTTATTGCGCCGCTGGCTCGGGTGCGCTGATTCTGCGAAAGACGATCCAGGCGTATTGTGCTGCGGAGATGGGGGCGAGCCAGGCTATTGCGGTGAGCAGGCCGGCGCGGAGGTGGCGTCCGTTGATCGAAGGCCAGACCTGATCGACCAGTATCAGCGTCAAGCCGACGATCTGGACGACGGTGTTGAGCTTGCCGAGCAGACTGGGACGGAAGTCACGCAGGGTGCCGGTGGCGAAGAGCAGGGTGGAGATGAGCAGGATACCGAGGTCGCGGCTGAAGACCAGCACCGTGACGTAGCGGGGGACCAGATTCATGTGGGTGAGGACGAGAAAGAGGGTGCTGAGAAGCAGCTTGTCGGCGATGGGGTCGAGATACTGGCCGAGGGTGGTGCGCTGCGAGAGCCAGCGGGCGAGCAGACCGTCGAATCCGTCGCTGAAGCCCGCGAGGACGAAGAGCGCGAACGCGGTGGGGTATCGGCCGTCCAGGATCGCGATGACCAGGAAGGGGATGATGAACAACCGCATCAGGGTGAGCAGGTTGGGAGCGGCGCGGAACTGACGGAGAAAATTCATCTATTGGGGCACAGCTATCGTAGAGCATTTTTTCGGTTGGGGCAGAACCGTCTTGAGGTTGCCGCGCAGGAAGGATTCCATTTACACTGATTGAACGCACCAGAGGCGCGTAGCTCAGTTGGTTAGAGCGCTACCTTGACACGGTAGAGGTCAGGAGTTCGAGTCTCCTCGTGCCTACCATTTCTTCAACGACGTGGTATTCTTAGTGTGCGTTAGAGTGCTGTCCTGACAGCAGCGGTGAGTACGCGGGTTGGAGTGCGACTCTCGTTTCTGCGGCGTCGATTGTGGCCTGAGTTCCATGGGCTCATCCAGTGCCTCTACGATTCAAGATTGGAGCAACATCATGGCAGCCAAATGTGAACTCTGCGGCAAAGGCCCGCAGTTCGGAAATAACATCTCCCACGCCAACAACACCACCCGCCGGCGTTGGAACGTCAACTTGCGTCCGGTGAAGGCCAAGGTCGATGGGGCGAGCAAGCGCATTCGCGTCTGCACCAGCTGCATCAAGACGGGCAAAGTCGTCAAGGCGTAGATTCTCAGCTTTCAGCTATCAGGTAAGGCGAACCCCCGACTGCTATGGCGGTCGGGGCTTTTCGTGTTTGGCTTTCGGTTGGGGCGGAAGAGAATAAGCCCATGATGTTGGCCGCTACTTTTTCTCGAATGCCAGTGAGGCGCTATTGATGCAGTAGCGCATTCCGGTTGGCTTGGGTCCATCCGGGAACAGATGCCCGAGGTGTGCTCCGCAGGTGGCGCAGGTGACCTCGATGCGGCGCATGCCGTGCGAGGTGTCTTCGTGGGCCTCGATGGCGTCGGGCGAGACTGGTAGCCAGAAGCTTGGCCATCCGCTGCCGGAGTCGAACTTCTTGTCCGAGGTGAAGAGTGGGGCGTTGCACGCTCCGCAGTGGTAGATTCCGTCGTCATGGTTGTTGACCAGCGTGCCGGTGAATGCCCGCTCGGTGCCTTTCTCTCGCATGACGTGGAACTGTTCGGGCGTGAGCAACTCGCGCCACTCGGCCTCGGTCTTATGCACTGACTGCTTTGGGGTGGCGTCTGTGGCGGGTGTCGTGTCGGCCATGGGTAAAAACCTCCGGGAGATTCGATGCGTCGGTTGGACCGGCGGTTCGGGGCCCGGCCCTGGTGACGCGTCGTGAGCGCAATTACGGCTGGATGGCGATCACTTCGATTTCGACGAGCGCGTCCTTGGGCAGGCGCGCCACTTCGACAGTGGACCTCGCCGGCGGCACTACGCCCTCAGGCGCGAGATAGCCGGCATAGACCTCGTTCATCGCGGCGAAGTTGTTCATGTCCTTCAGGAACACTGTTGTTTTGACGACGTGGGTCATGTCCAGGCCGGCCTGCGCAAGGACGGCGGTGAGATTGTCGAGCACACGTACGGTCTGCTCGCGAATTCCCCCGGCAACCAACGCTCCGGTGGAGGGATCAAGCGCTACCTGCCCGGACGTGAATACCGTGTTGCCGATACGTATCGCTTGAGAGTATGGCCCGATTGCAGCAGGCGCCTGGGCGGTGGAGATCATCTTCTTATTCTGGGTCATCAGTTTGAATTGTCGCGCCTGGAAGGATGTTGCGCAACCTGGTGGGGAGTGGGTGGTGAGTCAGCTTGAAGTCCCGGGGTAAACGAAGTTACCTATAACGCAGTATTCAGGAACTACGAGGCTGAGTTTGGATCGCCGGTCAGCAGAAGGCTCGGCTCGAGTGCGGCTCAAGTCAATCGGCAAAAGAAGGCAAGGCTTCTGCTCGCCTAAGAAATTCCTGTCGCTTTTCCATCGGAGCCCCAGATTGCAGATAACCGTAGAAATCATTCCAGTCGTTTCCATGGCCTTGAGAAATAAATGGATTGGGATAACCCAACTTCCGCAGTACACGGACGAACTGTGCCACCGTCGGAAAATCCGCTGGATTGGGACTCCACCTCGTATCTCTGTACTCAGGCTTCAATTGCGTTTCACAAGTCTGCCGGCTATACGTTTCTCCGGAGGCATTTGGCCCCACGTTTGCGCAAAGCGCACTCCTGCCTGTGTGTTGAGCGATAGCAAAGAAACAATCATTTCGCAGCGCACTTCTGAAACGGCCTCCGTAGCTGTTCGGAGATAATTTCGAGCAATACTCGGGGAGCGCAGTTTCGATGGCAAACATCTGGGTGAGTATTTCGTCGTCGTTAGCTGGCCTCAGCTTTTCCGTAGAATAAGGTTCAGCGTAGCTGGGCAGGTTTCGGACACCCGATTCAAATGACTCTGTACTCCGTTGCGCTTCGTAGAATCGGTAGACTGAGTTTTCGGCGTAACTCTGCGCGTACTCTGCTTCATAACGATCTTCGTCGCGGTAGCCCATCTCGATCATGTACCTGCCGGTCGCGTACCAGTCCAGCTGGGGCGCGTAGCCGAGTTGTTGATGTTTCTGAATAATCTCGCGACATTTCAATGGTGAAACCTCAGATTGGTTCGACGGGATCGTGACGATCCTCTTGACCGAATCACAAAGCTTCGCGTTCCTCGATTCCAATGCTGCATAGAAATAACATTTCGACCGCTCAGTGCTGAATTCTAGACGCATGTCTGGCATGTATTCGTCGACAGCCCGACTCGATATTTTTCCGCACAGCTTAGAGTCACCAGACCTGGCTGCAACTGCGGTATAGAACTGTTCATGTCCGTTTGGATCTCGCGAACCAATTGGAGCATTCAAAGTGACATGCGGAGCACACCCGATTGCAGGAAGGATCAACAAGAACGCCAATATCCGCAGGTGGCGTTCCACTAGTTTCCGACGTCGGTTGTATATGGAGCCGTAAAACCATCGCGGCAAACACACGTCAAGGCAGCACCGTTTTGAGCCGGAGACTTGAAGACTCAGCATATTGATCGCCAGTGTAAAGCATGCCAGAACACGGGATACTGCAAACTTACCCTAAAATCGGCATGTCTGAGGAGAAGCGTGCCGCCAATGCTTCTAATGCTGCCGCTCCCGCAAGAGTCCATAGTTCCTGAAATGTCTGGAGCTAGATCTTCTGGACGCGCTGGACGTCGCGGACGCCCTGGACGCGGCGGAGTTTGTCGACGAGGCGGTTGAGGTGGCGGACGTCGAGGGCTTCGACGACGAAGTCGACTACTGCGCCGCCGTCGGCTGTGGCGTTGGAGGCCGAGGAGCGGATGTTGGTGCCGTCGTCGGAGATGATGGCGGTGAATTCCTTAAGCAGGCCGGCACGATCGTCGCAGAGAACGGTGAGCTTGACGGGATAGGTCTGGGGCTTGGGTGCTCCGGCGGTTCCGGTATCGCCGGCTATGGGCGCCCACTCAACCTGGATGCGGCGATCGGACTCGTAGAGGAGGTTCTGGACGTTAGGACAACTTCGAGCATGGACGGCGACGCCCTTGCCGCGGGTAACGTAGCCGATGATTTCCTCGCCACGGATCGGGTTACAACAGCGCGCGCGGTAGACGAGCAGGTCGTCCTGGCCCTCGACCTGAAGCGAGTCCGATCCCTTGCCGAAGAAGACGCGCTTGACGGCGTCGGACATGTGGCCGAGCGTGTTGCCGATGACGCCCTCGCGCGGGGCCGGATCGGTTGCGATGGTCGAACCCGGTTCGAGTTTGTTGAGCACCTGGCGCGCGGAGAATTTGCCGAAGCCGATGCCGGCGAGGAGTTCGGCTTTGGTGGTCAGGCCATACTCGCTGGCGACGCTAATGTAGTCGGGCTCGCCGTACTTTGAGAGCGCCATCTTGTACTTGCGGGCCTCGCGGTCGAGAAGCTTCTGGCCGATCTCAATAGCGCGCTCGCGCTGGTGCTCGTTGATCCAGTGCTTGATCTTGTTGCGCGCGCGCGAACTCTTGGTGAAACTGAGCCAGTCGCGGCTGGGCGCGTGGCCAGTCTGGGTGGAGATTTCAACGATGTCGCCGTTGCGCAGCTTGGTGCGGAGCGGAACGATGCGGCCGTTGACCTTGGCGCCGATGGTAGTGTTGCCGACCTCGGTGTGGATG
>DASWCA010000039.1:0-2961 GCA_036390355.1 Acidobacteriaceae bacterium | reverse complement strand
GTGTAGACGCGGGTGCAGACACCGCGACGCTGGGGCGAGCCCTGAAGCGCGGGGCTGGCGGTCTTGTAACGGGTGGGCGTGCGGCCCTGCTTAACCAACTGATGGAACGTAGGCACTCGAACTCCTTGAACTGCGGCCGATGGCCGTTACTTCTCTAAAAATCTCGACGGAGAGGAGGCACCTTCCGCGCGCAAACGATACTTCGTGCCCGGTACACACGAAAAAGTGAGGACACTGAAGTGCCTCGCGCGAAAATTGTCCCTTGCTTCCCGTCTGGAACGCTCAAATCAGACGAACAACAGTCGACGGTGGCCGAGCGTCCCTTGCTTCCCCTGTCCTCAAGACCAGCACTACTGGAAGTTGGAGTTGGCTCCGTTTCGCTGTTCCGTCCCGCATAGCCCATCCTGGAGGAGGGTGTCGCAGGTACGATTGCGAGGATGTTGCGCCGCAGCGTAACTGGCCCATGCCTTCAAATGCGCGGACCCTGCGGATGAACTGCCATTTCCAGTGTATCGCAAACGGCCGAAGCCTGTCCGACACACCAACCGTTTCCACGCAACCTGCGCGGCGACGGGCTCCCGATTCACGCGGAACCTACTAACAATAGCAAGGACGGGGCATGGGGTCAAGTTTTGTTGGGAAAATTCACCCCATATGGCTCGTCCGGCGTCGCATGCTAGCCTTTGGAAATGAATTTTCAGACCGTGCACACCCGGCATGCCGCCCTGCGCCGCATCCTGGCCTTGCTGACCTGCTTGCCAACCGCAGCCGTCGCACAGGCCACGTCGCCCGCGCCGCCCAAAGCGGATTCGCGCATTTCGTCGCTGCTCCACACTCTGGGTCAGGTACGGACTCCGGTTTCCGTGGCCATTTCGCCCGACGGCAACAATGTCGCCTGGACGGTGCGAGGAACGCAAGGCTCCGAGCTGCATCTCACTGGCATAGCACCGGCGGGATCCGCCCAAGACGGCGCCTGGGAACGGGTCATCTCGCCGGACACAATTGGCGACGTGACCAACAGCAAGCCGGGTGTCTGCACTGCCTCCCATCCCATCTGGTCCCCTGATGGCAAACAGCTTGCCTTCCTGTCAGGGTGCTCCGGCAGCGAGGGCGATTGGCACACATCCAAGCAGGAAAACATCTTCGTCTGGACCATGGCCGTCAATGGAATGAAGAAGATAAGCGATCTGCACGGGACTGCGAACGCAATCGCGTGGTCGCCCGACGGCAAATCCATCGCCTTCCTCTATGTAGAGAACGCCACGCGTGCCGCTGGCGCGCTCGACGCCATGAAACCCTGGTCCGGCGTGATCGGTGAAGACGGCGTCGAGGTTCAGAGGGTTCGGTCTATCGGCATGCAATCCGGTCGTGACGAATGGATCACTCCCGCCAAACTTCATGTCTACGAGTTTGCCTGGTCACCGAACTCGCAAGACATTGTTTATGTCGCCGCGAACCCGCCAGGGGAAAACAACTGGTGGGTAGCCAAGCTTTACACGGGCGCGCTCACACACCGGTTCTGCGCCCCCGACGCGCCTTGCCTTGGCGGTGGCGGGATGCGCGCAACGGAGATCTTCGACCCCAACATCACCCACTCCTTGCTCCACGGCCTCCAGATCGCCGTCCCCCGCTTCTCCCCCGATGGCAAGCAGATCGCGTTCATCGTCGGCCTCATGTCCGATCAAGGTTCCATTGGCGGCGACATCTATCTGATCCCCACAACCGGTGGTGAGCCCAAGAACATCACACCCAACCGTCCCGCCTCCCCGGCGTGGATTACCTGGCTCGACGACGGCACCATCGGCATCTCCGAGCATGTCGGCGGCAGCAGCCACCTCACAGCGATCGACCCCACCACCGGCAAGGACGACCCGGCCATCAACCTCACCCTTCCCGAGACGGTCGTCGCCGGAACGGACGTGATGAGCGTGTCGACCTCCCATACGGAGAAGATCGCCCTCATCCGCCAGTCCTTCGAGCACCCTCCCGAAGTCTGGGCCGGCCCCCTCGACGATCTGAAGCAGCTCACCCACCTGAACGACACGCAGAAGCCGGTCTGGGGAAAATCCGAGTCAATCGACTACACCAACGACGGCTTCCACATCCAGGGATGGCTGCTCTATCCGGCGAATTACGATCCCTCAAAGAAATATCCGCTGATCGTCAGCGTCCACGGCGGCCCATCGAGCGCCATCTCGCCGCGCTGGCCTGGAGCCGGCTACGGCGCCGCGCCATTCTCTGCGCTCGGCTACTTTGTCTTCGAACCAAATCCGCGCGGAAGCTACGGCCAGGGCGAGAAGTTCACCCAGGCCAACGTCAAGGACTTCGGCTACGGCGATCTGCGTGACATCCTCGCCGGCGTCGATGTGCTGGAGAAGCGGTTCCCTATCGACAAGGATCGCGAAGGCATCACCGGCTGGAGCTATGGCGGTTTCATGACCATGTTTGGCGTCACCCAGACCACGCGATTCAAAGCCGCCGTCGCCGGCGCCGGCATCTCGGACTGGCTGAGCTACTACGGCGAGAACTCCATCGATCAGTGGATGGTGCCGTTCTTCGGCAAGACTGTGTATGACGATCCCGCGATCTATGCGAAGAGTTCCGCGATCGACTTCATCAAGCGCGTCAAGACGCCCACCCTTGTCGTCGTCGGCGATCGCGATGGCGAATGCCCTGCCCCGCAGAGCTTCGAGTTCTGGCACGCGCTCAAAGCCGAAGGCGTAAAGACTCAGCTTGTCATCTATCCCAACGAAGGCCACCGTTTCCGCGACAGCGACCACCAGCGCGACGTGCTCGAGCGCGCGCTCGGCTGGTTCGAGACGGAGATGCCCTCAAAGTAGCGCTCATCCTCGCGCCAGCTGCGCGACTACCCCGCAAGCCGATTTCACGTCCAAAGGAACATGATCCACACCCGGCATTGCCGGCAACTGACAACTGAGAACTGACAACTGGCAACTCCAT
>DASWCA010000038.1:0-11909 GCA_036390355.1 Acidobacteriaceae bacterium | reverse complement strand
TGCCGAGCCGCAAGGGACCGGGCTATGCCGCTTTGAGCGTACCCACGGGCGACAGGGCAACGAAAAACGGCCGCGAGCGAAGCGCTGCGGCCGTTCGAATTGCCCCTCCTGGGATCGAACCAGGACTCTCCTGATCCAGAGCCGAGCCGTGCGGGTTTGTTTGGAGGACACCATGTCCGTAAGTGGTTGCCCGCCAAGCATCGGCGCCCGCAAGCTTGGAAGGTAATGCCCGGATTGGTCCGGAGAAACGCTTGTAAAACGCTTGCAAAGGACTTCTCGGGGCTGCAACTAGGGAGTGTATCGACTGATCTTCGGTACAAGCGTTTTGCAAGCGTTTCTCCGACGTTCGCAAGCGTGTGCCAAGGGGTTACACTCGTCGTGGCCATTACGGAGAGTTATCTGCGCGGGGTTGCTGTGGCATTCTATTTCGATCCCAATGACAGGCAGCTGAAACAGAAGCTCGCGGATCTTTCCCCAACGCCCGGCTATTGCGTCTTCGTCGATATTGTGGACTCTACGCCGCTGAAGGACCAGGGCATAATGAAGTGGGCGCCTTACATTCACAACACGTTCGTCAACACCGTCGTCTTTCTCCCTCCCGGAATGGTCCCTCTGAAATGTCTCGGCGACGCTCTAATGTTCTTCCTGCCGGAAGGGAAACTCGCGGCCTCCGGTCACAATGCGCTGCACCTATTCGACGGCCTGGCACAAATCGTTCAGGATACTGATCCGTTGACTAAGAACACCAAAGCGGCCGCTGTCTTCTGCACCTCCGAAGCGTTCGAGCTGACCTTTACACCCGCAATGCCAGACGTTTATGGCAAGGATATCGATCTGGCCGCAAGGCTTCTAGCCCAGGCCAGACCTCGTGAACTGGTCATGAACGGACCCTTTGTCGATAGGGTGCGCACGGCGTATTCCCAGACCGGCAACCAGGAACAGTTCTCTGTCGTCTTGAAGATCACGGGCCCGGTACCCAAGCCACTCAAGGGCTTCGCAGCGCCGGTGGACACCTACACGTTTGGGTGATCGAACCGACCGGCGGGCGCCAAGAATGCTCATTACTGCTTCCGCAACCGTTGACGAAGCTGAGCGGCACTTGCTCGATCTCGGCGGCGGCAACCACACTGACAACATGCGGCAGATCCGTGCTCACGAACGTCTGTACCGAGCCGATCTAGCCGAGGCGGATTTCTGGCAGCTCGTGTTTCTCGAAACCGCTACGACAGCTCGGCTGACCCACGCGAACCACGATCGCCGACTCCGAATGATCGCCGAGGCAGCGAGAGCGTTTGGATATCCTCGTCTTGGTCCTAATTGGGATCTCCACGAAATCAGGGGTTGGACGGAAGCGGCCCGCGCCGGTTTACCGCATCTCCGATTGCCTGCTCTGCTCCTTCGGGACGCTCGAGGCAGCGAGCTACAGTTCGGCCGCTGGTACTTGCAGGATGGTTCGCACCGCGCGCTCGGATACGCTACCTGCCTTCTTGACGGGAACCTACGTTACACCAACCAGATAGTCTTACTTGCCACCAACCACGCGTATGAGCCAGGTTCTGCTGCTTAAGGGCATTCTGGCGCGGCTTGAGAGTCGCCGGCGAGAGAGTGGAATGAGGAGCCACCTTGTCACACGGGTGAAGCCAATCTATGAGCGAGCGAGCATTCGTACTTGGCGTTGATCTGGACGGAACGTGCGCAGATTTCTATGGCGGCCTTCGGCCAATCGCTGCAGAGTGGCTCGGCGTCCCTATCGCAAGCCTTCCCGAAAAGGTTTCGTGGGGTCTACCAGAATGGGGGATCGATAGGGCGCCGGGTGGTTATGAAAAGCTTCACAGGTTCGCAGTAACTCAGAAGGAACTTTTCAGATCGCTGAAGCCGATGCTGGGGGCCCCCTTGGCGCTTCGAAAGCTGTCGTCCAAGGGGATCCGAATTCGCGTGATCACACATAGGCTATTCATTAAGTACTTCCATCAGGTTGCAGTCAGACAGACGATTGAATGGTTAGACTCGCACGACATCCCCTATTGGGATCTCTGCTTTATGTCTGACAAGGGCGCTGTTGGTGCGGACCTGTACATCGAGGACTCTCCATCCAACGTCGAGCAGCTCAGGGCCGACAAGCACCCGACCATCGTGTTTTCCAACTCGACGAACTTGCATCTTCCAGGCCCCCGTGCGGACAGCTGGGATGCGGTCGTTGACCTGGTTCTGGCAGATTTCGAGGCGTGGAAGAACGAGCACAAGGATCAAGGCGAGCTACCTGGCAGGTAGGTGCTTGTGAGCCGCGAGCGATCTTAGGAAACCCTCCCCATCTTCCGGCGCCTGACTCGTGATGCGTTGAACGCGGCAGCAGCGAGATCGAGCTGTTCCTCGATTTGGTCACCCTCGGCGGGCGTTTCAAGGATGATCGGCGCGTCCGGCGGGATCAAGCCTGAGACATCCTGGTATGCTCGAACTGCCGTTGGCGACATCCGATCATGCTTGCTGCTGGTGTTTACCTCGCTTATGTGGACCTGCCGGATTCTATCACCATGGTCTCTGAGAATCTTATAGGCTTCCGTCATCGAGGTATCGAACTGGCGAGCATGTGCGATGTCGAAACACATCCCTGCCTCTGGCAGGTCGCAGAAGATCTGCGTCAGTTCACGCGCTGTTCGCCCGACCGGCTTACGCTTATCCATGTTCTCTACAAGAAGATTGTCCGCCAATGCGGCCCAAAGCGTGAACCGGTGAATGGCATCGGGGTGTACCACAATTGGCCACCCTCGCTCAGAGAAACCCTGGAGGTGCCTGATGACCTCCGCTTCATCCGACGCCGAGAAACCCGCAGGAGCATGAACCGAGATGAACAAAAACCCTGAGAGATCAGCCTTCTTGACGAACCGAACAAGCGGAAGAAGCTCGGCGGGTCGCAAGGCGGATAGCTCAACTGCATCAACATGGACATGCTTCAGGAGCGCTAGAGCCCTTCGGAAGTCGCCATGAGCCAGCGCACCAGTAGAAAAGCCGTATCTCCGCACTAGAACACCCCGTACGTCTTCGTTAGCTGATACAGCTTTGGTGTGGTGGGGTCAAGAAACACTTCGTCCAAGGCCTCCTGAAACTGGTGCCCCAAATCACGTACCGCTTGGTACACTGGATCCTCGGCCACCTCATCATGCGGGAGAGTCTCCAGGCGCTCGCGTTTTGCATCGTCGTTCAAGAGGGCCAGGAACTCGTCGTAGGTAGCGAACAGCTTCCTGGCCGTTGGCGTTAGTGAGTCCTCCGTGAGAAACAACTCTGCAAAGATCTCCAGAGGAGTCTTGCGAACGTAGGTCGCCAGGTGGGCCACTATCTTCGCAGCTGCCCCCCGCCCCGCCTCGCTCGGCACGATCGTGCTAATTTCAGGATCCAAAGCGCAGCTGTAGCACATCAGCAGCCCAGCTGCGTACGTCAACTTTCTAGGAAGGCGGAGTTTCGAAGTTCGGAGTGCCCAACCCCGACCCGCACGGCGACGCCGTTTGTACGCGAAATCCACGGCCATCGTGCGCCAGTATCGAGCAATATCGTTCTGAAGGAAGCGCGGCACGTTCATTGGATTACGAGCGTGCATCCATCCGAAGTCTTCAAGAATGTACCTGCTCAGAATGTTATTGGTAGTACGAGCGTATGCGTCCTCTCTTCCAAGCGGCGCCGACTCAAGCAGTAGGAGCATTCGACGAGTCAGGTTCGCGTTCGTGTCCTCGTCTCCGCCAATGTAGTGAATAAGATCATGGCTGAATACGAGCTCACCAAAGATCGCCTCAGCCCCTGGGCCCTTGATGCCCTCTGACTTGAGGTGGTCGGCAATCGCCGAGCAGGCATCCAGATGCTCAGGATTTGCAATACCATCGACTAGCAAGACCCAGTCGAAATCGCTGCCTGCGGTCACCTCAGCTCTTCCAAACGACCCGACCACCGCGATGCTTGTGTCCTCGGATGTGTGTTTCGTCAGTACCTGGTTCAACGCTTCGCGTCTCGCAACCGTCGCCTCTGCGGCAGCGCGAATAGCAGGCCAGTCTGTCCCAAGCTTGCTCGAGAGTCGAAGTACCGGAGTCTCTTCACGCATTGGGAGAGCGGGTCCCTCACTCTGTTCGTGAATCGTGGAGGCGATTCGAACACATGAAGATATCAGGTGAAGTGTTGATGGCACAGACGAAGATAAGATCGGTCGTCAGGGTTCGACACGCTGTGCGCCGCGACAAACCTCTAGTGCTCCGGGCTGCGAAGAACTGATCCCGCAGGGCGGCGGTGTCTGCACGACATGTCACACGATGGCAACGGTCTCTAGCCCTTTGGCGAACGTCCTCATGACCGGGATCGCCGTGTCCGGCAGTCCTTCGCGACGCACGCAAGCAAGCAGGGCGCGATGGGCAACGTTCTCAGTGGTATCTAGAAGGACATCAAACAGGGCCGCTCCCCCTGAACTGATCTCGACTGCACCGACATAGCGAGACAAGACGGTCTCGCAAGTCAATTGGTATAGGCCGGCGTCCGAGAGGCGGAAACCGAAAGCGGAAGCGCGATAGTCGGTCGCCAACCGATACCGGCAGTCAAGCTGGACGGGCGGCATCACTCCTGCAAACGCCAGTCCGGTTGCCTCTGCGATGCCATACCCAAGGCTTCTGATTCGGGCGATCGTGAGCCGGAGCTTCACCGGCACTGGAACGATCACCGCGTGTAGCATCCACTCGTCAGCCTCATAGGTCCCATCTGGCCAGCGGATCTTCATGCCTGTGCGCAAACGGAAGGTCGGCTGCGGAGGTTTCGCACCTTCTATGGCGACTGTCTTGTCGAAGAGTTCAACGCTGGCATAGGGCCCGAGGCGATCGTCGTGAATGTACAGACCTCGAACTGCGGTCGCAGCGTCTAGGAAATGCATGGGTGGGTTCGTCGCAGGTTGCACCGAGCCGACCTTCAGTCCTACCGTGCAGACAGCATGTGTCGCACCGCTCACAGGGCCAACAGCAAGCACCGAGGCGAACCCGGACCTAGAGTACCCCAGAAGCTGCGCCTTGTCCTCCACAGGATCGCTGCGTTGAATGACTAGGGGTGCGAGGCCGGCCGCGCGGATCGCTTCGCAGACCTGCTGGATGTTAAGCCCTTCCGACGGCAACGACCGCCCGTTTGCGTTCAGCGAGTATCGGGAAGCTGCCTCAGTGATCTCGGCAGGCGTGACGGCTGGCAGGCGTTCGATCGGTGAAACGTGATGGAGTGCGCTCCACAGGGCAGTGGTTGCGCAAGCGCTCACGCCTCGATCCTGTTGCTGAAACGCGAGTCCGCTCACGTGCAACTCATACCCGGCCAAGTGGACCGTGTAGTCTCGGACGCATGTGAATTCTCGACGCCATGTTTCCTTGGTAGTCGCGCCGACCGTCTTCAGAACGGTCCGACCAATTGGAAACCCGGCTAGCGGGCGGACGACGGTGAAACCGAGGTATCCATGCTGAAGTGTCGCGGTTGCCGCCCGCAGGCCTTCACCGCCGGCGGCAGCTTCGGTGAGGATCCGACGCCAAGCAGCATCGTCGAATGCCTCAGAAAAGAAGTGGATGCGCTGGCAGTAGTTGGGATATGCTCTCAGACTGCGAGCATAGTAAAGCGTAACGTCGTAGATGTAATCGCGGTCAATGTAGTGCTCTTCAATAATTACTGTCTTGCATCCAAGCTGCTGCAAGTACGTGCCGAGATAGGTAAGCTGAGTCGACGGCCATACGTCTTCGATTGGTCCAGAGGGCTTGTGATATAGCTTCGAGATGTCGGCAGGGCACGGGTAGACCCGCACGTGTTGCTCAGGATACTCGTGTCCCCGCCGAGCGAGGGTCACCTGAACGACCTCAGGCGCATATTGAGCAGGTCCCCCGTAATCACCTCGCCTTCGAGTGCGCGCTTGGCGATCTCCTTCACGTTTTGACGCGCCTGTTCTAGCAAAGCCAGGAGCTGCCCTTCATCGAGCACCGTCAACACATCCTCCTTTGTCTTCGCTGCACGAGCGTCCTTGCTTCCTCCGGTCATCACGCCTCCTGGTCAGGGAGTGTCGTCCGTCGCACTACGGCTTCTCGCGACCTTCTAACAGGGCTGCTGTAACTCGCCGGACCGCGTCGAGAGTGTGTGCGTCTGCCCGGGATGCCTGGAGGAAGACTGGATCCAAATGAGCAGTCGACTCTGCAGGAGCGCGGCCCACAAGCACGTCGATCGAAACGCCTAGGGCGTCTGCCAGCTTCACAACGGAGTCCAGCGATGGGGTTCGCTGCCCCGTTTCGAAGTGAGAAATCGAGGCCGCGGCGATTCCCGCACGGGCTCCTAGCTCCGCTTGAGTGAGTCTCCGCAATTCTCGGAGTGATCTGACGTTCTCGGCCAGGCGACTACTGACGTCGGCTGAGGAACGGGGAGTTGACATATATGCCACCTCGTATAGATTGTGACTACGCTGCAGTAGTATTATATACTATATGTTAGTCGACGCGCTCTTAGGGCGCAAGGAGCAGGAACATGACCGCAGCCAACACCGTGACGGGGCTCCACATCTTCGTGAATCGCCGGAAGTTTGAGGAGGGTGATGGAGTTCGTCCTGAGATGACCGGAGCTGAAATCGCGGCGCTCGTAGGCGTTCCGAAAGACAACGCGGTTGTGCGGAAGGACAGCGGACCGGACCAGAACCCCATCGGGGTGGACGAAAGAATCGAGGTCAAGAACGGCGACCATTTTCTCGTGACGCGCAAGGTAGTGGAGGGCGGCCATGTCGAACGAGCGCATTGAACGAGAACTCACCGTCCTACGAGAGGGCGGTCAGCGAGCAGAACTCGCAGTCGGTGACCGTCTGGTTGTACTCTACCTTGACGTGCCAACCGGCGGAGCCAGGGTGGGCCTGCCCATGGTGACGGACGTGATCGTGCCGGTGCCTTCTGGATATCCGGCGAATCTAATTGATCTGGCAGGCTTGACGGTCGGATCGCCGTTCCTCGGCCGCGTCAAAGGGGGCCAGAGCAATCAGGGCGTGATCAATGCCGCCGGCCGCCAATGGCAGTTGGCGAGTTACCACCCTCATACCAACGGCGGCGGGCCCCCTTGGGATCAGAACAGATTCGGCTTCCACACATACCTGGACGAACTGATCGCGTGGCTCGATTGCCTCAACTAGGTGCCGTCCGCAAGGGTGAGGTGATCGTCCGAATCGCCGCTCCCGAATCCGATGACCTGCGGGCGATCCTGTTTCGCCGATACCCCTCGAAAGAGTGGGCGACCTTCGCGCGTTTTGGCTGGCGTGAGGTTCCGGACGGTTTGATCCTCACACTAGCCGGCCTTGAGCCTCAGGTAGAAGGGGACCTGGATCCGACCGTCCCTAATGTGGCGTTCCAAGAGCCCTACACTCTTCGGACTGCCCTGCGAGCGGAGCATCATCCGCTTGCCCTCGGCGTGTGCCATTCACACCCTCAAGATTGTCCTCCTCGCCCAAGCATGATCGACGATGACATGGATCGATACTTTGCTGACTACTTCGTCGGTTTTGCCCCCGCGAGACCGTACGTAAGCCTTATTGCCGCTCAAATTGATGGAGAGTTCGCGGTGGCGGGCCGGGTCCACTGGCGCGGAGACTGGCTCGTGGTAACGCGGTTCGCGATCGAACGCGTGCCTCTCCACACGTGGGTAGGCGGCGCCCGCCCCGCGGCGGACGCGGCGGCTCGCTCCCGCACTGAGCGCCTCGCCGCCGCCTTCGGGGACGAAGCGGAGGCGCGCCTCCGTCGGGCGACAGTCGCGGTCATCGGCGCCGGGGGCACAGGATCAGCAGCCATCGAGGTGCTCGCGCGCGCTGGCGTCGGTCGATTGATTGTCGTAGATCCGGACTCTCTCGCTGACTCTAACCTAGAGCGCGTCCACGGAAGTGAGCCGACTCACGCTTCCCAGCAGATACCGAAGGTAGCCGTCGCGCGCGACCACGTTCATCGCATCGACCCTACTTGCAAGGTCACGGCTATACGCGGCGCGTTACCGCAGGGGCTTGCGGTGGACGCGGTTGTTCAAGCGGACGTTGCCTTGGGTTGCACGGACCAACAACATAGCCGCCTTGCCCTCAGCGACCTTGCTGCCAGATACCTGGTCCCTGCAATCGATTGCGGAGTTGTCATCGAGGGAACTGCCGGGCAGGTCACGGGACAGGTGGTGCAGCTTGTGCGGTTTCTAGCAGCGGATCCATGCGCGCTGTGCCGCGACATGACAGACCCGCGCCGCCTCGCGCAGGAGCTCATGTCGGAGGAGGAGCGCCAACAGCGCCAAGTGGCAGCGGCGGAGGCGGCAGCGCGAGGTGACGATCCCGACCCGTATTGGAGAGGGATGCCTCAGCTCAACACGGTCGGCTACCTGACCACCACGGCAGGCGCGATTGCAGCCGGCTATGCTATCGGCTGGCTCACTGGCAGGTTCGACCCGCCCTTTGGGCGTGTCCAGTTGAATCTCGTTGGACGGTTCCTCGACGTTGCTGACGGGGATGTCGATCCGCGCCTTGACTGCGCTTGCCGTCGTGCGCACGGGTGGGCAGACCAAGGAGCGGCTGAAGCTCTCATAACGCCTCCCGATCATTGGCCTGAGCCGGTGCACATGTAAGTCTGGCGCGATGTCTCCGCCCGCAAAGCAAATCGATTGTGGACGGAATACCGGTATTCACCAACGCGCTCGGAGGGCGCGCCACATTAAGAACGCAAGTCTGTCGGCAACGCGTCAGCCATTGAGCGCCACCACCTGAGCAGTGTCCCTCTCACCATGTACTCGAACGTGCTGAGGAAGAGCGGCAGATCCTTTGTCATCCACGTTCCGCCCAATGCCCCGATCGCCAGCCCAGTCGGCCTCTCCGCACATGCCTCGGATTCGGCAACGACCTCAGGTGGATGGCACATGGGCGCGGGGAACGGTCTGCCCCCGTGAAGAGCTCGAGAACGATACTGGTAGACCATCTTGAAGATGTCCTCCAGTTCTTTGCCCCCCCAAGGGATCTGTGATGTCAGGGGTGGACGAACAGCTGGAGGAGGAGGAAGGAACTCCTGAAGAAAGTCGATAAACTTTCTGGTAGCTCCCATATACACAGCCATCAGTTCTGCGACGTCGCCTTCCAGCTTCTCCCCTCCAGCATCGATGAGGATTGCCGCCACGTCGGGCCGGCTCGTCCGCAGGCGGTCGACGGGCGCTTCCACCTCAGATCGCCAATAGCCAGCTGCGCTCTCAATGGCTGCGACGAACAGAATCCAACTCATTTCGGGGTGAGACTCAGCTAACCAGAGCCCGTCCTGATACGCGCGGGCGCTTCGCAACAGGGCAGTCGCCCCATCGGCGGAAAGAAGAGGGAGGCTTGCCACGGGCAGATCTCTACCGATCGAGCGGCGGCCGAGAGCCCGCGGGATGACGGGCCTCGTAACGAGCGGCGGCAGTATCGGGTCCTCGTAGGTCTCCCAGCCTGCAGGGTGTCCCTTTGGATCGCGCCACTCCGGCCTGAACACACGCGTCACGCCACCAGGTTTGAAACGGACGCCGAGGCAGAGCGAAAGGAGCGCGGTCATCTCGTCGAGGAGGGTGCCACCGTGATACAGGGTGTCGTCAGTCCGATCCATCGGGACATAGTCCTCCATACTGTCCGCGATGTGATCCGCGAAGCGCAGGATGAGCACCGGCGCCAACCGTTGCGCCGGGCGCCGTGTACTCGATGGGTTCAGGACGTCGTACGGCCCCCAGGCACCTTCCACTGCTCCCATGATATCTGCATCGCTGAAGAGCGGGACTTCGTACTCAACAATCACTTTCTTCCCATGAAGCGCCGCCTGCCAGTTGGCATACAGAGGCGGCCCCTTGTCACTTTTCGGCATCGAAGCGTCCCCCTCGGGCTCGCCAGTTATCTGCCGCTCATTCAACTCTTGGCGGCGCCACCAACGTTCTATAGTTTCGTTCACCACGTCTCGCGAAACCTTGCCCGTATACGCTATACCGTATAGGTTACGGAGGCGCTCGGTGATAAGCGTGTGCGTTGACGAGCTACTCGCTAAGCGAAACCTCACGATCAAGAAGCTCGCGCAGATCGCCGGCCTGCGATATCAGACAGTGTTCGACTTTGTAAAGGGCAACACCCAGGGCGTCGATTGGACGACGTTGGACGCGGTGTGCAAAGCTCTTTCCGTTCAGCCAGGCGACATTCTGCGCTGGCGCGAGTCAGACGATTCCAAAGGCCTTTGAACCGCGGTTGATGAGCTCGGTCTACGATTCCGTCAGAAGCATCGCGAAGGGTCGCGCTCGAAAGCTCCGCACGACACCTGAGCGTTCTCGCATAATGCGTGCGGTTCGACAGAAGGGAACCGACGCCGAATTGCTCGTTAGACAGGGACTCCGGCGACTCGGGATTCACTATAGCGCCAACGTCACCAGTCTTCCGGGCCGCCCGGACTTGGCGAACCGCCGACGCAGGTTCGCCGTTTTCGTGAACGGTTGTTTCTGGCACCGACACCCTGGGTGTAGACGAGCGACGACCCCTAAGAAAAACAGGTGGTTCTGGGTTGACAAGTTCGAAGCAAATAGGCGAAGAGATCGGCGGCGGACGGCCGACTTGCGGAAGCTTGGTTACGACGTCTTGATCGTGTGGGAATGCCAAGCAGAACAGCCCGAGGTGCTGCGAAAGCGCCTTGAGGCGTTCCTGAAGGAATCGCGCCGCCCCAACAAACCGCGCTCGACAACGCGGAGCAGCTAGGAGCCCGGACGGGAAATGACCCCTGGCGCAGCAGGTGCGGAAATCCTAAGCCCACAGACGCGATCGCATCAGCGGTCCCGTGTTTCTGGCCAAGCGGTTCCCCAGCAGCTTGAGATTCGCGCAGTCCTCGATTCATTGGGACCGGAGCGCGTGCAATTCGATCAAGACACCCAGAGAATTTCCCGGGATATAATTCGATCTGACGGTCGCTCAGTGAGCACTTCCACGATCGGAGTTTGGCCGGCGACATCCCCTCCAAGCGACCTTAAGGCAGCGGCAGACTGGGTCTACTTACATCTGAGCGCGCCCCCTCCGAATCCCTTATCCGGCCCCCTTGTGAGAGTCGCCGACCTCTTTTCCGGATGCGGAGCGATGTCGCTCGGTGTCGCTGAAGCTTGCCGGGCCCTGAACCTTACTTTCGAATCAGCCGGTGCTTTCGACATCAACCAGGTTGCTCTCGAGGTGTACGGACGCACCTTCTGCCTGCCCACGCCGATGCCTGTTGACCTGGGCGTGGTTCTCTCCAATCAGCTCAATCGCAGCCAGACAAAGGCGGAACGGCCGTTCCTGAAGGCCCTGGGAGAAGTCGACGTCGTCGTCGCCGGCCCACCATGCCAGGGCCACTCGAATCTCAATAACGTCACCCGGCGCGACGATCCCAAGAACGAGCTCTACTTCCGCCTTGCGCGGTTCGCGAAGATCGCCGGGCCCGAACACATCATCATTGAGAACGTGCCGACGGTGCTGGCGGACAAGAGGAAGGTCGTGCACCGAACCGAGGACGCGCTGACCAACCTCGGGTATTTTGTTCGAAGCGGCTTCGTGAACACATGGGAGCTGGGCGTCCCACAGTCTCGCAAGCGTCACCTCTTGGTTGCATCGAGGAAGCCACTGCCTGAGCTGAAGGAGATCGTTGCGAAGTACTCGGTCGCTGCGCGACCGGTTTGGTGGGCGATCTCCGACCTCGAGGACGCGCCTCCTGCGACGGAGCTGGATCGGCCGACCGTGCCCAAAAAGGTCACGCAGAAGCGGATGAAATACCTATTTGACCATGACCTGTACAACTTGCCCGACCGCATGCGGCCTGACTGCCACAGGTACAAGGATCACTCGTACCAGGCAGTGTACGGCCGGATGCATCCGGATCGGGTCGCGCCGACAATAACTGGAG
>DASWCA010000037.1:0-8001 GCA_036390355.1 Acidobacteriaceae bacterium | reverse complement strand
ACCGTCGAATGGTTCGACGCCGGATTGAGCGGGCTGCAGGCGCCGCGGCTCGGCGATTACCGGCTGCACATCGCGGCGAGCGGCGACCGCGCCGAGCTGAGACTGTCGACGCTGCGCGGGGACCTGCGCCTCACGGCCGGCGGCGAATGGCGCCCGGCACAGCCGCGGATGGTCCAGCTGCGCGGCACTGCGCAGGCCTCGGCGGAGCGCGGGGACCTCGAGCCTTTTCTGCGCGCGATAGGAGTGATGAGCGTCGGGACCTCCCAGCCCTTTGTATGGACGGTGCCGATCGATGGAGTCGCCGGGTAAGTTCGCGCTGCTGCATTAGAGGAGAGCCGACCACCACCGGGATGATCCACATGATCCGTAAGGAGTTATCGACCGCGGTACGCGAGCTGCGGGCTCGTCCCGTCAGGAAAAGCCTGAGGGACTATCAGGTAAAACCTAGTTTCTGAAGGAACGCCAAAGCCTACTATTGCCACCCGGAATCTGCCGACCGCAGCTCAAGTGCCTACAAAGTTTCGATGCGGATATATCTGCGGCGTGCGCGCTAAAGCAGCCGCATGGGAGGAGAGCTGATGATCCGCGGGCACTTCGAGTGGATACTGGGGAGCCTGTGCCAGCTGCACCGGGTGCCCTTTGATCCGGCGTTGCTGGCGCAGCAATTCCCGCCTCCTTACGATCGCGCCGCGCTCCTCGCCGCCGCCAAGGCGCTCGACTTCAGGGTCGGCGAAAGAACGGTCGGCGCAAAAGATCTGATCGCGCTGCCGCTGCCCTGCGTGGCATTCCTCAAGCAAGAACGGCACGCAGCTCAGACCCAACCACCCGCTGGCACCGAGAGCACCCCCGCACAGGTAGAAGAAGCGCCCGCCCCGAAATCCGCCCTGATCGTCAAGGCGGGCGACAAGGGGTTTCTCTATTTCGAGGCGGGCAGCGACGCTCCGCATCAGCTTCCTCTCGATCAGTTCGAGGCCTGCTTCGAGCCATCGGTCGTGCTGATCGCCCGACAGGCGCCGCAAGCCACCGACCCGGACCTGCCGCTCTCCAAGCCGTCCTTCGGCTTCAAGTGGTTTGTCCCCGAGCTTCTGAAGCACAAGCGCATCTGGCGCGATGTGCTCGCCGCATCGCTCGCCATCCAGCTCGTCGCGCTCGCGACGCCGCTTTTTACGCAAGTCGTGATCGACAAGGTGGTGGTGCACCACACCCAAAGCACCCTGTGGGTGATCGGCATCGCGCTCGTCATGTTCATGCTGTTTTCCACGGTCATGACCTGGATGCGCCAGTACCTGGTGCTGCACACCGGCAACCGCGTCGATGCCGTGCTCGGACAGACCGTGCTCCGACACCTGTTACGCCTGCCCATGCCTTATTTCGAGCACCGCCAGACCGGCGTGCTGGTCGCACGGCTCCATGGCGTGGAGCAGATCCGCGAGTTCGTCGCCGGGGCGGCGGTGACGCTGCTTCTCGACTGCCCGTTCCTTTTCATCTTTCTCGCGGTGATGTTCTGGTACAGCTGGCAGTTGACGCTCATCGTGCTCGCGATCCTCGTCCTCATCATCGGGCTGAGCTTGGGCGTCACGCCGATCTTCCGCACAAAGCTCAACCGGCAGTTCCTGGTCGGGGCGAGGAACACCGCCTTCGTCACCGAATACGTCTCGGGCATGGCGACGGTGAAGTCGCTGCAGATGGAGCCGGTGCTGGAGGGCCGCTACGGCGAGCTGCTGGCGCAGTACTTGGCCGCCAGCTTCGAGACCAAACAGCTCGCCAACAGCTACAACACCGTGGCGAACGCCCTGGAGCAGACCATGACGCTCACCATCCTCGTCGTCGGCGCCCTCGTTGTCATCGACAGCGCCGCGAACGCGGCGAGCGGCGCGGCGACCTTCACCATCGGGATGCTGGTCGCCTTCCAGATGTTCGCGAGCCGCGTCAGCCAGCCGATGCTGCGGCTGGTGGGCCTGTGGCAGCAGTTCCAGCAGGCCGATGTCGCGGTCAAGCGCCTGGGCGACATCATGGACATGCCCGCTGAGCCCTATACGCTCACCCCGCAGCGCGCGGGCACGGGGCAAGCGGGGCGGATCGAATTCCAGTCGGTCTCGTTCCGCTACTCGGAAAAGCACCCCTGGCTTTACCGCAACTTGAATCTCGCCATCAAGCCCGGGCAGCTCACCGTGCTCGTCGGCCCCAACGGCTGCGGCAAGAGCACGCTCGCGAAGCTGCTGCTCGGCTTCTACCCCCCGGGCGACGGCCGCATCCTGATCGACGGTCAGGACACCCGATACTTGAGCGCGAACGAGCTGCGCGCCGGGTTCGGCGTGGTGCCGCAGGAGACCACGCTCTTCTCAGGCACTGTATACGACAACCTGCAGATGGCGAGCCCCCACGCGGACTTCAACCAGATCGTCGAGGCCTGCCGCATGGCGGAAGTGCACGAGGTGATCGAATCCCTGCCGCAGGGCTACCAGACGCCCTTGGGTGAGCACGGCGTCGGCCTCTCCGGCGGCCAGCGCCAGAGGATCGCGATAGCGCGCGCCTTACTCAAGCGCCCCAAGATGCTGATCTTCGACGAGGCGACCAGCAACCTCGACCAACCCACGGCCGAAGCCTTCTCCCGGACCATCAACCAGTTGAAGGGCAAGGTGACGATGCTCTTCATCGCCCACAACCTGCCGCGCGGGCTGCAGGTGGACGAGGTGATGCAGTTCGGGGCAGCGAAACCTGGCGGGCAAGCCGCCGCCGAGCCGCAGCCGCCCAAGCAGATGACGGTGATCGAGGAAGAAAAGGCCAAGCCGTGACTCGGAAACTGAGAGACGCGGGGAAGCGTTTAACGAAACGAAAAGGGGGCAACATGGCAGAAGCACCGAAGAAGGACACGCAAGACAAGGAAGCCGTCAACGCCACGCCTGCGGCGAAACAGGCAGGCGCCGAGAGCAAACAGATGGGCATTCGCCTGGTTCCGGTGGAAAACTCCGACCAACCCGTCGTCGCCAACTACTGCAGCATCAACGTCGCCCCCGGCATGGCGTTCATCGACTTCGGGTTCCTCGAGCCCGGCATGCTCGCGGCGCTGCCGCGCGTGGCGCGCTCGGGCGGCAAGCTCCCCGAGCGGCTGAACGGCAAGCTCGCGGTGCGCGTGGCGCTGGGATACGACGCGCTCGCCCACCTGCACCAGCAGCTTGGCCGGGTACTGACGGGCCTGAGCGCCGCCGCGGCACAGAAAAAGACTGATTGATACCGAGATCGCGGACCGAAACGGATTTCTCGAAAAGGCGCAGCGGCTTTGGATCATGCCCTTCTTCGCTTGGCGCGCATCGACACGGCGCAGGATCCTGGCGCGTCGGGCGCTGGCGACGGCGGGTGCGTCTCTGTCCCGAGCGCAGCCGGGCACGGTGCGCTGCTCGGGGTCATGGACGCTGCGGCGGGGATTCGCACGCTCGATGAATTGCGGCACTGGAGCAGGGGCGCGCTGCAGAACATCCTCCCGCATGGAATGTTGGCCTGCGGGTTGGGCTCAGTGCGCGGCCGCCGCCTGATGCTGCGGCCGGTCCTGTTGGACGGTTTCCGTGCGGCGCTGCCGCACAGGGACTCCGTGGCCGCAAACTTCAGGCTGATTTCGCAGCTGGTGCTCCGCTGCTGGCGCCAGCGCAGGCCCCAGTTGTCGGAGACGTTCTCCGACACGGCCGGCGCCGGCAATGCGCTGGGGAACTGCGCCGCGCACGGCGTGTTCGACGCCGGCGGACCGGACTTTAGCTTCATCGCGCTGTGCCGGATCCCCGCAAGACCCGATGGGCGTCACGCCTACGCGCTGAGGCTGCTCGCGCCCGCGCTACACGTTGTGCTGCAGCGCGTACGCTCGGCGGAAAATGCTTCGGTGCAGGCGGTCGTGGCGCCACGCTTGCGGCTCAGCATGCGCGAGCTGGAGGTGCTGCGCTGGCTGCGGCGAGGCAAGAGCGCCTGGGAGGTGGCGCAAATCCTCGGCCGCAGCGAGCACACGGTCAAAAACCAGATGCGTAGCCTCTATGGCAAGCTCGGTGCCGCGAACAGGGCTCAGGCGCTCTTCCGGGCCTCCAAACTGGCGATTCCGGACTGACCGGGATATGACACGAACGTGTCATATGAAGATCGGCTCCATTCGGGTAGTCTGAGAGGCCTTGTCAGGCGGACCGACTGAACGGGGTTTGGCTTTGGCTGGGTTGCGAGGCGCATATGAGAACCATCGACGGCATCTTGATAGTGATGCTTTCTTTACAAATTTGCCGGTTTCAGCTCTTGCGGTAAGGTAACGCGGGAATGACCAATTGACGGGTTCCTCGGGCGGTGACACATAGGGATACGTTTTTCGGGGACAAGATCAGTATGATGTAAAGGCTTAACGTTCGTCTCGCCGTATGCTAAGAATGGGAGAAAATTAGTATGGCCATTGGAAAACAGTCTCTAAGTTTGATTGTGCTTAGTCTTGCGCTTTCCTGTGTTAGCGCTGACGTTTTTGCCCAGACTACGGGCTCTTCTCTGATCTCCGCGTTGCCTTCTGATCGAATTTTCCCCCTTATCGGCCCGTCGCTTGGCTGTTCTTGTGCTGTCTTTCGGAGGGGGGCGCAATCTCCTGCTAAGTCGGTAGTTCTCTCAATTTTGTCCACGGATGGCCCGCCTCGAGCCCGAGCATGGATTTCCGGGAAAGAGGTTGAGTTAAAGCATACCCGTCGCTCTGGAAATTTGTCAGACCCTCGGGCAACGGTTACAAACGTATATGCCACGAGTTCAACGACGATTACCCTTCGCTCACGTGGAATCCCGTTTGATAGCGCGTGCCGTGCCTACCCTGATATTCCCTCTGAAGGTTCATGTTTTACCGGATCACTGATCGTATCGGAGGGGAAGAGGACGGAAAACATACCAGTGACAGAGATTTGCGGGTGCTAGAGGAAATAGAAATTTGCTTCTCACCAGCACTTATGCGTGGGTAGAGCTTCGTATTGCGATTTCAAGGGACTAAACGCTTGGATGATGTAAGTCCTGCATTTGGCGAAACTTCTTATTTTTATGTGCGCGGAATTCGCGAGATTCCGGTAACGCATCCACTGACTGCACAGGGAGAGGAAAATGGCACAACCTTATGACCCCGGGTCGGCCTTCACGTCTACCAGCTCTTTTGACCCAAGACGTGTTCATCCGGTTTTTGGAAGACCGATCCCTCACCAAGGCCAAGACTTTTCGGCTCCTCAGGGTACAGATATCCCAGCAGCAGGGGATGGCACGGTCGCATTTTCAGGCTGGGTAAATGGCTACGGGTGGACCGTTGTCCTTGAGCACTTTAATGAATTTGGCCAAGTCATAGGGTACACGCTATACGCACATTTGAATGATCCGGGCGTACCAGCAGGAACATTTGTTCCGCAAGGTGAACCGATTGGTAAGGTTGGCAGTACCGGGACTGCAACCGGATCCAATCTCCATTACGAGGTGCGACCCACTGATCCGGATGCTCCGACACCGCCGTGGTACAAGGCTACCCCCGTCGATCCAATCGCTAATCCATTGGGCATATATAACGGCCCCTGGGTTGAATGGTCTCCTCTCGAACCACTAATGCTGTTCGGTCCTGGTGATGGCATCCTCGCGGCTCTCGAGGGCTTCCACCGCTTGTTTCAGCAAGCCACGACGACCCAATATGTAGACAGGAGTCCTATTGTTCTCGACTTGGACGGAAATGGTGTTCAAACGACTGCCGTTAACACCGGTGCCTTCTTTGACCACGACGCCAACGGCTTTGCCGAGAGCACCGGCTGGGTAAATCCCAATGACGGGTTCTTGGTATTAGACCGCAACGGCGACGGCCGCATCGATTCGGGGCGAGAGCTGTTCGGCAACGAAACACTGCTCGCGAGCGGCGAGAAAGCGGCCAATGGTTTTGCTGCGCTCGCTGAATTGGACTCAAACGGCGATGACGTCATTGATACGAACGACTCTGCTTTCGCCAGCCTGAAAGTCTGGAAGGACACTGATGGCGATGGTTTCAGCTTGCCCAGTGAACTATTGAGTCTTGAGGAGGCGGGTGTCCGGTCGATTAACGTTGGATACTCAAACTCTTCGTTCGTCGATGCCAATGGAAATCAACATCGTCAGATCGGAAGCTTCACTCGGACTGACGGCTCAGTCGGCGCCGCCGAAGACGTGTGGTTCCAGCGCGATACGATGAATACGATAGCGGAGGAATGGATCGCGGTGCCCGCAGATATTGCGGCGCTGCCGGATCTGCGCGGCTACGGGAATATGTACGACCTGCACCAGGCGATGGTACGCGACACGAGCGGGCAACTGGAAGCTTTGGTTCAAGGCTTCATAGGTGAAAACGATGTTCCCGCACGCAATGCCTTGTTTGAACAGATCCTGTTCAAATGGGCAGGGGTCGACACCATCGATCCGCTGAGCCGTAATGGCATCGATGGTTTCCACATTGATGCCCGTCAACTGGGCGTGTTGGAGAAATTCTTTGGGGAGCAGTTTGTGGGGATATACGGACCCAATCCCATGTACGATTCGGGACTCCTACTCAAGGCGTCTTACCAGGGCTTGTTCGAGATGATGTATGCCGAGTTGATGGCACAAACGCATTTGAAGAGTGAATACGATGCCATCACTTATCGCTTCGACACACAAAGCCAATCTCTGAAGGGCGATATCTCGCCGGCGTTTGCTGTCCTGGGGGCCGAATACGCCGCCAATCCTTCGGCCGCAATTGCCGATGCTCAGGATTTCGAACGGTCAATCTATGCGCTGCAGGAAGTGGCAATGTTTGACATTGATTCGAGGCTTCGCGGAACAGATGGCAATGACTTGATCGTTTCCTCGGCCCAAGGGCGCAACGACACGATCGATGGCGGGGCTGGCAACGACACGATCATTGACGCGGGAGGCAACAATGTGATCGATGGCGGGGACGGCAGTGACAGCATTGCGCTGGCCGCGCTGAGCAGCAACGTGGTTAGAGGCGGGGCCGGGGATGATGTGATCAGCGTGGCATCGTACTCTTCGCCATACTGGATCCGGCAGGGGATCGAGTTCAACTTCGGCTGCAACACGATCACCGGGGGCACGGGCAACGATACGTTGATCGGTGGGGCGGAGTTGGATACCTACGTCTTCAACCGGAGCGATGGCCAGGATTCGATCCTGGACAACAGCGTCTACCAGCAGACGGGGTGGTGGTGGGGTGGCGTGACGAGCGTAGATTCGGGCTTGACGGACACGCTGCAGTTTGGCGCCGAGGTCAATGCCTCGGACCTGAGTGTGCACTTATCTGGGGACGACTTGGTGCTCACGATCAACGACCCGTCGAACCCCAACCCGGATCCGGCGGCGGTGGATCAGATCACGATCCGCAACTGGGCGCTGGGGAGCAATTACTGGATTGAAAACGTGCAGTTTGCTGATGGCACCACGCTGCATAGTGCGGACCTCAATGCGATTGCGGAGACGGGCACCGAGGGAAACGACGTGCTCACCGGTTTCCTGGGTCTGGGGTTGACCTACCGGGGGCTAGGGGGCGATGACACGATCAATGCGCAAGGGGGCAACGACACGATCTACGGGGGCGATGGCAACGACACGATTACCGATCTCGGAGGCAGCAACTATATCGACGGTGGAGGGGGCGACGACACGATCGCTGCGCAGTCGGGCAACGACACGATCTACGGGGGCGACGGCAACGACATGATCACCGATACTGGAGGCAGCAACTATATCAGCGGTGGAGGGGGCGATGACACGATTGCTGCGCAGTCGGGCAACGACACGATCTATGGGGGCGAAGGCAACGACACGATCACCGACAGCGGTGGAGCCAACTTCATTGATGGCGGGGCGGGGGATGACACGGTTGTGGTCTCGGGGAGTTCGCTTGGGAACAACACGCTGCTGGGCGGAGACGGAAGCGATGTGCTGTCGCTCGGGCAGGTGGATCGCTACGCGGAGGCTTCCTACAGCAATACGTTTGAAGGG
>DASWCA010000036.1:0-4889 GCA_036390355.1 Acidobacteriaceae bacterium | reverse complement strand
CGCGGTCAGGGTGCCAGTACTTGAGCTGCCGACGCCAGGCGGCGTGCAACTCCGTCTCCGTTGCGTCAGGGGGGACGCCGAGCACGAAGTAGTAGTCGGCTAATGGACGGCGGTCGTTAGGCGAGGCCGCACCTCCTTCGTCTCACACGCATAACTGGGCTGTCGAAAACGCAGTCTCGCACGGCGGGCACGGCTTGTGGCAAGCTCCCTCGCCAGTGGGATAATGGTTATGGAGACAGCCGTTTTTCGCAACGCTGTGCGCGACTTTCCCCACTGCCTTGTACCTCTGCCCCGTCGCGCTTAACTCCCTCATGCGAGGGAGTTGTCAAGAATCAGGCGATGTAGGTGTAACTCATCACCCGAAGTAGTGACAACCATCAGCCGAACGCCTTTGGTCGTCCTTCAGCCGAACTTGTACACCTCATGGTGCTCGCGCAGGGAATGCAACCCTGAACCTTGGGATTAAGAGCAGATCGACCTTCCTTGTCTGGAAGCGTCAGGACGTGTCACGGCGTGCCTCACCCATTCGGCGGTCTGACGCGCTTGTGTCACGTAGCGTCACTGGCGTGTCACGGACTGCCCCGGCTAAGCTGTCAAATAAGGTGTCAGCCGCCAACAACTCAGGCGGGGGAGATCTCGAAATTGTGAGGGCGGAGCGTCGACCAATGCATGCGGGCCGTCGCCCCATCGGAGCCGTGAGTGGCCGATCTTAGGGGTCAGCCTCTCGACGTGCTCAATCCGGACAGTGCCAGCATCTGGAAAATCGCCCTTAGGATCGCAGCGATATTCGCGGGAGCGGTGCTCGTTTTGGCGCTTATGCTCACGCTAGGGCCATGGCTCCTTCCTGGGCTACTCAGCTTCCACCCGAGCGCCACCGCCTATGCGGTACTTGCTGTCCTGGCGGGCTTGCTCGCACTGGCTGTTGTTTGGTTGGCGCAACTATATATACGCAATGTCTCGATCCAGGTCTGGACCGATGCGCTAGTCGTTAGCGATTTAAGAGCATCGCGGCGTACACTCGCCCTCGACGGCGCGTTGGCTGCAGAGCGCGTACCTGTGGTGTTCGAGTGGCTCTTTTTGAAACTCCAGTGGAAGTACGTGGTTGTGGTCAGCCGCGCTGGCGCTTGCGTTCAAACACTAGACATGGCCGAATGGTCGGAGCCCTCTATGGAGCGCCTTTTCGACCAGCTTCGCGTGTCCGGCATTTCAGTACGTGGCGATTGGGGAGATAGGTCGCTTGATCTCATCTCGGGCCTCGGGAGGCGTTACCCCGGCGCAACCCGGATGGGGAGCGCACCTTATTCGCTCGTAGCCGTTTCGATAGCCATCCTGATCTTCTGCGCCGGGGTTCTTGTGGTCCTTCCGTTTTCGATCCGCTGAGGCGCGCAGACACTACGTGACGTTCCCCGGCGCGATTAGAACAGACAAAGGGCGATGAAGCGCTGGGTGGCCGCTGAGAAGTTGGATCCCGCGTCGCGAGGCATGGCTCGGTCAGATGACGCCCGATGTCAACCTTGAGTATGGGATTGTTGGTCCATCGCGGTGCGGCTTGAGAGCATCAGGAAGACGGGCAGCTGAGTTCAAACCAGCGTCGGGTCCACTGTTATCAGGTGCCTATTTCGCCACGGTACGCTGTCAACCGCCGATCAGCCAACATGGTGTCGCTCACCAGTTGACACGTCAGGTACACCATTGGCACGTCCTGACGCTGTGGGACACAACATGATGGTGCTCGCGCAGGGAGTCGAACCCTGAACCTTTGGGATTAAGAGACTCGCGCCAAATCGTCTCAGGGCATCTCAGAGCATGTCAGCGCGCCTCCCCCGTATTCGGGTTATGACGCAGTAGTCTCAGCGCGTCTCCAGATGCCTCAACGAGTCTCTCGGCGAAGCTGTCAACGAAGCTGTCAAGCGGAAGCCTCTTTATCCGGAGGTAGCGAGTGACGAGCCCGGTCATGACGGTATTCGTTAATCCGAAAGGCTTCGCGGGGCTCCCCAGCTGACCGGGATGCCGACGACATGGGAATGGCGCGTGGCGGTGATCGCGACCATCCTTGTCGTCTTCGGCAACGCCTCCGGCATTGCCGCCGGCCCAAACGTTGTCACCGTTTCCTGGGCGGCGATCGCCCAGAGTGCCGGCACGCTGCTGATCGTCATCGTCGCCTCTCGTTGGTCCGGGCTGACCTGGGCCGAGGCGGGCATCGGCCGGACCAACCTGCTGCGATCCAGCCTGATCGGCGCGGGGATTGGGCTCGGGCTGGCCGCGGTGGTTCTCCTTGCGCTGGAGGTTGGCGCTCAGCTAGGGACTCCGATCACCTATCAGCCATTGCGCGGAGCGTCGATTGCAGCCGTCGTGACTCACGCCTTGGTGGGCCTGCCACTGCAGACCGCGATTCCCGAAGAGCTCGCATTTCGCGGGCTGATGCTGGGTTTGTTGATGAGGAAGCTGACGCCATTGCGCGCAACGCTTGTGACGTCCGCCATCTTTGTCGCCTGGCATGTGGTAGTTCAGGTGCAAACGCTGGCCGTGACCAATTTCACCAGCCCGTGGCAGATCGTTCCGGCCATGGGCCTCGCCTTCGCGGGACTCTTCGCCGGAGGAGTGATATTCGCGCTACTGCGTTTGCGCACACGCAATCTGGCCGCGGCGGTTGTGGCTCACTGGTTGTTCGACGCCGGCTTGATTACGGGACTGTTTTTCCTGACCCGTTCCTGACGTCCTACTCGGCGGAAGCGCCCAGTGAAGACCTTGCCGTTATCGGTCAGAACCTGGAGCGGGACGCCGTAGGTCTGCATGGCCGAGTAGAAGCCGTCGCAGACGGACTGAGTTCGCTCGCTGGCCATGAGGCGAGCGGACACGCAGTACCTCGAGTGGTCGTCGATGCCGGTGAGCGCCTTGGCGCTGCTCCCGTCGGCGAGCAAGGAGCCATGCACAACGTCCAGCTGCCAGAGCTCCATGGGCGCCGCGCGCTCCCAGCGCTTCCATGTCTCTCGGCGCCTCTGCCGCTGCAGTGGGTCGATGACTCCGGCAGGCACTAGCGAGCGGTAAACCGCCGACTTTGAAGGTGCCGGCTGCACGCCTTTGCGCGCCAGTTCGAGCGCCAACCGCCGAGCTCCCCAGTAGGGCTTCGCCCTACGCAGGCCATCGGTTACGAGAACGTCGCAGGAACTGCCGGCGTAGTTCCGGCCCACGCTGACTTGCTGGTAGCCGACGCTGACGACGCCGTTGCTGGCTACCCTCCGGCAGACCCATTGCTCACCGTTGCGTTCTGGACGTGGAGTGCGCGGATCCGCTGGCTGCGGCTCAGTGGCATTGAAGCGGCTTTCCGGTGTCACCTCCCCCAGCGCCTGGTGCGGACGCTGCATGTTGTAGTACGTCACCCACTCATCTAGCGCCTCCTGTGCTGTCTTCAAGTTCCGGAAGACCTGCCTGGTGTTGAACTCGATTCGGAGGGTGCGGTGAAAGCGCTCGATCTTACCCGTGGTGGTCGGCGAGCGTGGTTGGGTGAGGATGTGGTCGACTCCGTTCTCCCGGCAGATGCGGTCGAACAGGACCTCGACCGGGGGCTGGGCGAAGCGCCCAGTGAAGACTTTGCCGTTATCGGTCAGAACCTGGAGCGGGACGCCGTAGGTCTTCATAGCCGAGTTGAAGCCGTCGCAGACGGACTGAGTTCGCTCGCTGGCCATGAGGCGAGCGGACACGCAGTACCTCGAGTGGTCGTCGATGCCGGTGAGCGCCTTGGCGCTGCTCCCGTCGGCGAGCAAGAAGCCATGCACAACGTCCAGCTGCCAGAGCTCCATGGGCGCCGCGCGCTCCCAGCGCTTCCATGTCTCTCGGCGCCTCTGCCGCTGCAGTGGATCGATGACTCCAGCACGCACTAGCGAGCGGTAAACCGCCGACTATGAAGGTGCCGGCTGCACGCTTTTGCGCGCCAGTTCGAGCGCCAACCGCCGAGCTCCTCAGTAGGGCTTCGCCCTACGCATCTCGAGCAACTGTGCTTCCACAGTGGCGGGCATCTGATGCGGGCAGTGGGCCGGTCGATGTGAACCATTGGACAAACCTTCCAGGCCGTCCGCCTCGTGGCGTTCCAGCCAGACATGGACGGTCTGCCTGGCGACGTCCCAATCACGTGCGACCTGGGTCACCGTGCGACCGTCAGCGATTAGTGCCAAAGCCGCTTTGTACCTTTGCTCCGTCACGCTCATCTCCCTCATGCGCGGGAGTGTCAGGTATCAGCCGGGACACCTGTCAGGCATCAGCCGAAACACTGACAGGCATCACGCGGGACGCTTTTGTCGTGCTTCAGCCGAATCAACACATTCTGATGGTGCTCGCGCAGGGAGTTGAACCCTGAACCTTGGGATTAAGAGTCTCTCCACGCGGCGTCTCAGGGAGGATCAGCGAGACTCAGGACGTCTCAATCGAACCCGAATTCATGACGCAACAGTCTCAGAGAGTCTCCTGGAGTCTCAGCGAGTCTCCAGGTCAAGGTGTCAAATAAGGTGTGAACTTGAGGCCGAATAGGGAGTAGGCAGCCGTCTCGACTCACGACTGCATATCTCGGATCAGCGCAAGCTCGCCCATATGAACATGGCGATTGAGCAGTCGTAAATCGACCCTGACAGGTTGTGTGTTGTCAGCGCGGGCTCCTGATCGCGTCACCAAGTGCATCTCGAACCGCCTCGACGATGGATTTGGACAAGTCACGCGCGACGTACACATAGCCATAGCCGGCGTCGTGTGCCCATAGAAGCACGTCATTGCCGCGGTACACGACCAGGTGGTCCGCCACCTCCGGCTCTGCATGGTTCTCGGCAAGATTCCGAAAGTCTGCCAAGTTGTCTCCAGTCAGCGGAATATGAAATACCTTCGGCTTGGGCCACAGGGTA
>DASWCA010000035.1:0-7984 GCA_036390355.1 Acidobacteriaceae bacterium | reverse complement strand
GACTTAAGTACGGGGGGTATGCTCAGGCAATGTAGATGAACCGCAGCAGGAAGAGGATCGCCAGCAGGTACAGCATCCAGTGCTGCCGGCGCGCTCGCCCGGTTGCAATTTCCAGGGCTGCAAAACTGATCAGCCCGAACGACAGTCCTGTCGCAATTGAGTAGGTCAGCGGAATGGTGATGATGGTCAGGAAGCTGGGAATCGCAATGCGCGGCTCCTCCCAGTCGATGCTCGCTGCTCCCGCAACCATCAGCGCGCCCACCAGAACCAGCGCCGGAGCAGTCGCGAAGTCGGGAATCGCCCCGACCACCGGGGCCACGAAGATCGCCAGCAGGAAGAGAATGCCGGTCACGATCGCCGTCACACCGGTTCGCCCGCCCGCCGCCACGCCGGCCGACGACTCGATGTAACTGGTGACGGTCGACGTTCCGGCCAGCGATCCGATTGCGGTAGAGGTCGCGTCGGCAAAGAAAATCTTGTCCAGCCGGGGAATCGTGTGGTCCTCGGCGATCAGTCCGGCGCGCTCGGTTACGGCAACCAGTGTGCCGATGTTGTCGAACAGATCGACGAAGAGGAAGACGAAGATGATCTCCAGCGCGTTCAGCCTCAGCGCGCCGCGGATATCCAGATGAAAGGCCGTATCGCGGATCGCCATCGGATTGAACGTCGACGGCATGTACTTGACTTGGTGAAACAGAATTCCAGCCGCCAGCGTTGCCAGGACACCGATCAACATCGAGGCCTTGACGCGGTAAGCCTGCAGCACGGCAATCAGCACGATGCCGAAGATTGCGAGTTGCGTGCTGTGCACGTGGAGGTTGCCGAGCGTCACTGTCGTCGCCGGACTGGGCACAATGATTCCCGAGTTGCGCAAGCCGATAAACGCGATGAAGAGGCCAATTCCGCCGGCGACCGCCGCATGAAGCTGGTAGGGAATCGCCGCGAGAAGCTTCTGACGAATGCCGCCGAAGGTGAGCAGCAGGAAGATGACGCCGGAGATAAAGACCGCGCCCAGCGCCGTTTGCCAAGGTACGCCCATGCCCTTGACGACGGTATACGTGAAGTACGCGTTTAAGCCCATCCCAGGCGCGAGCGCGAGCGGGTAGTTGGCCAGAGCGCCCATCAGGATCGAGCCGATAGCCGCGCACAGGCAGGTTGACGTGGTGACGGCCGCGAGCGGCATCCCGGTCTGCGACAGGATCGCCGGGTTCACGAAGATGATGTAGGCCATTGTGACGAATGTCGTCAAGCCTGCGAGAATTTCTGTGCGCCAGGTAGTCTCGTGGGACACGAAGCCGAAATATCGTTCCAGACGGGTGAGCATAGATTGTGCAGACTCGCAGTAAGGTTGAAATGGATGGATTCAATACAGCATATCGCGAGAGGATGTCGATATTCCCAATGACCGCCGAAGAAGCAAAGAAGATTCTCGGACTTATCCCGCATCCTCGCGAGGGCGGCTGTTACATCCGCGCCTACGAGTCGGGCGAGATGTTGCCGCCAATGGCGTTCGCGGACGGGCGTTATCCGAGCGCGCGTCACACGGCAACCGCGATCTACTACCTGCTCGAGCCAGGCACATTCAGCGAGATGCATCGCCTGAAATCCGACGAGATCTTTCACTTCTACGCGGGCGATGCCGTCGAGATGCTGCAACTCCACGCAGATGGAGGCGGGAGCGTAATCAAGATCGGCAGCGATCTTGCCAACGGCGAGCGCCCGCAGATTGTCGTTCCGCGCGGCGTGTGGCAGGGCTCGCACGTTGCGCCTGGCGGCAAGTGGGCGCTGCTCGGATGCACAGTCAGCCCCGGCTTCGAGTTTGAAGACTATGATGCCGCCACGCGGGAAGAACTTTGTGCGGGGTGGCCGGAGTTCAGTCGACTGCTTCACGAACTCACCCGCCCAACTCCGCAGGTTGAATAGCCGCCTTCTCCGAGGCGCTGCTTGACGATCCCGCATGCAGGCCGCGGCGCAGACTCAACACGTTACCAACGGAAGCCGACCTCCGTTGCGACCTCATGCTTTCCATCGCCAGTCCGATAGGTCAATCAAAGCTCACATCGATCGGGAGTTGCCGAGAGACCCGGAGCCTACGAAGCACAACAGGAGATGGATCAATGATGAAGAACATTCGACATGTGGTTGGCACCTTTATGAAGGACGAGTCAGGGCAGGACCTGATCGAGTATGCCCTGGTTGCGGGTCTGGTTGGCCTTGGTGCGGTTGTCGCCATGTCGGGCCTTTCCACCAAGATTGGCAATGCATTCAGCGCGGTAGGCAACGAACTCGGCAGCGCTGTTTAGTCACACCTGCACGCGGCGATGCGGCGCGATACAACGAATTGTTTCGCCGCTCGCCGCCTGCGTCGGCTCATGCGAGTCACCGCTCCGTCGTGCCTCGCGGGTGATAGCCGCACGATGAACCGCTGCGGCCGGCAGTAATTCTCCACAGCAGTAAGTTGATGTGTAACAGCCTCGATGCTGCGCGACAAGTGCGCCCACTCGATTGCCGACAGAAAACGTTTATGAACCCAAAGCGCATCCTCGTCGCACTCACGCTCGCGCTCTTCGTCTCCGCGCTGTGTACCTGGCTTGTTTCCAGGAAATTGGTCCCCGCGTCCACGCAGCAGAGGCTGCCGGACGCCCAGTACGCGTCGCCATCGCGAACTCTGCAGGCCGGCGAAATGCTGAAGCCCGAGAACACGGAACTGATCGCATGGCCCGGCGCGATCCCCATCGACGGCGCCTTCACGCGAACGGCCGGCGTGATTGGCCGCGTCGTTCTGTTTCCGCTGGCCAAAGGGCAGCCGATACTCGAGAGCGATCTTTCGGCGCCCGGCTCTGGCACCGGCCTCGCAAGCAAGATTCCGGATGGCATGCGCGCGGTCGCACTGCGCTCGGACGAAGTTGTCGGCGTCGCGGGCTTCCTGATTCCCGGGTCCCACCTGGATGTTCTGGTGACGTACCATTCCAGCCGTTCTCCCGAACCTCAGACTGCCACGGTCCTCGAGAACGCTCTGGTCATCGCAGCCGGCCATCAGATTGAACCCGATCCGGAGGGGAAGAAGTCGGATGTGGCGATCGTGACCCTGCTGCTGAATCCTGAGGACTCGCAGCGAGCCGTGCTGGCAAGCACTCAGGGCGATATTCACTTTGTCCTGCGCAATGGCGGAGACAGCGCTCAGACGAATGAGGCACCGATGCTTCTCTCTCAACTCGCGAGCCACCCGGTCGATACCGGGCGCACATCCACGCGTCCGCCGGCCGCGGCACCTACAGTGCCCGCGAAGCATCGCGAGATCGAAGTCATTCTCGGCGGCGGCTCAGGTGCGGGCCAATGACGATCCATACGAGTCGCGCCGCTTCGTTGATTTGGATGCTGCTGGCGAGCCTGTTCGCGCTGCAGCAGGGAGTGGCTCAGTCGGATGATGTCCCGGCCATGCAGCTTGCATTCAAGCCTGCGCTGGCCGGCGATGTGCTCCACATCACGGTTGGCCGTTCCGTTGTGGTGACCTCGACCACTCCGCTGGGCCGGGTCTATGTTGGCAATCCAGCGGTCCTGCAAACCTATACTTCCGGCTCCAACGAGATTGTTCTCACCGCGAAGAGCGCTGGCGTAAGCAGTATGGTGCTGTGGGATCAGACCGGTGGCCATCGACTGTACGCGGTGTCGGCAGACCTCGATCCCGATGCTCTGCGATCCTCGCTGGAACAGGCTTTTCCCGGATCCACCATCCATGCCGAGGCAGGCGAAGGCAAGATATTCCTCACTGGATCGGTTGCTACAGACGGTGCATCCGACGCTGCTCTCAAGATGGCGTCGCTGTATGCGAAGGATGTTGTCAATTCACTTCGTATCGTCCCGGTACATGGCAAGCAGGTGCAGTTGAAGCTTCGCATCGTGGAGGTGGACCGCACACGCATCGAACAGCTCGGCATCAACATCTTCGCCGGCGGACGGACCGCGGTCGCAACCACGACCGGCCAGTTCGGCAGCGTGATTTCCGGGAGCGGCTCGTCGATCACGGTTGGCAATCCGCTGGATATTTTTCTCTTCAACTCCAAGCTGAACGTTGGGCTAACCGTCCAGGATCTGGAACAGAAGCACATTCTTCAAGTGCTCGCCGAGCCAACGCTTACGACTCTAAGCGGCTTGCCGGCACGGTTTTTGTCCGGCGGCGAATTCCCATTTCCGGTTGTGCAGGGCGGGACCGCAAACTCCACCGCGATCACGATTCAGTTCCGGCCCTATGGCGTCAAAGTCGACTTCACGCCGACGGTCAATCCGGATGGCTCGATCCATCTAAAACTTTCTCCCGAGGTCAGCACGCTGGACTACAGCAACGCCGTTAGTGTCTCCGGCTTTACGATTCCTGCGCTGTCCACGCGCCGCGCAGAGACGGAGGTGGAGATCCAGGATGGCGAGAGCTTCATTGTCTCGGGGCTGCTCGACCATCGCACCACGGAGATCATGAGCAAGATTCCGGGTATAGGCAACGTGCCGATTCTGGGGCAGCTCTTTCGGTCGAAGAACTTCAATCATTCCGTGGTTGAACTCGTCATCATCGTGACTGCTACTGTCGTTGATCCGCTGAGCAGCGAGCCGCCACCGAACACGAAGCTGCCGAAGTTCGTTGTGCCCGACCTTGAGCCGGATGCGTTCGACGCATCGGTTCCAGGAAATCTGGGTGCGGGGAAGACCGACCCAGTTCCGCAACCTCAACCTGCAACGCAGCCTCGGCCGGATCTCCCATGATGAGCGAAACGAACTCCTCGGAACGTCCGGATCAGGCTATCTTCAGCGTGTGCGCCGATGAGGCGGTAGTGAACGCCGCGACCGCTGCCTCCTTCAAAGTGTCCGGAGCCCACTTCGCGGGCGAATTCCGCGACTACATCACCTCAGACAAGCGCCCGCAGTTCTCTCCCTCGTTGAAGAACGCTGCCTCTTGCGTCGCGCTTATCGACTTCGATCGCGACCCTGAGCTGGCCATTCAGACGACCGAGCGTCTGCACCAGATATTTCTCAAGAAGATCAGCATTGTCGGGGTTGGCGCCCAACTCGACGCGGGCATTCTGCTGCGCGCAGTTCGCAACGGGTGCACGGAGTTTCTCACTAAGCCGGTCGATCCGGTAGACCTGGCCGCATCGCTCACACGGTTTCATGCTGTCATGGCGGTCGATCCGCGCGCACAAAGCGGCATTGGGCGGGTGATCGCGTTCTTCGGTGCAAAGGGCGGAGTGGGAACCACGATGCTGGCGGTGCACCTCGCAATTCACCTGGTTCGGCAGCACGGCAAGAAGACGTTGCTCATCGACCATAAGCCGCAGCTTGGCCACGTCGCGCTGTATCTCGGTCTCAAGGACACGCAGTATCACTTCGACGAGCTGCTTCGCAATGCCGACCGTCTCGATTCCGAGCTGCTCAACGGCTTCGTGGTGCGGCACAGGAGCGGGCTCGACGTAATTGCATCGCCTGAGATGTCGGGCGGCCCGCATGAACCGAAGAGCGATCAGTTGGAACACGTGATGGATTTCCTTCGCCGGGAATACGATTACGTTCTGATCGATTCCTCTGTAGGGTTCCAGGACTCGAAGGCTTCGGTGATTGATCAGTCGGACGAGATCTATATCGTTTCGACACCGGACGTTGCCGCGCTGCGGGACCTGGCGCGCCTGGTTGAGAATTTGTCGCTCAGTGAGTCCGCAACCAGTAAGTTGCGCGTCGTAGTGAACCGCTCCACAGCGACGGATTCCGTGACTGCGGAGCAGATCGAGAAAGCGGTCCGCTTCCCGATTTCGATCTCGGTTCCCAATAACTATTTTGAGCTGCTTCGCGCCATTAATGACGGCGAGCCGATCCCGCCCCAGCGCCGATCAGAATTCAATCAGGCGTTGGCGCGCTGGACGAATCAGATCGTTCACGGCAGCAGCGGGCCGAAACCGGTGGCAGAGAAGAGAGGGCTGTTCGCGTTTCTGCGCTGAAGGCTGGTCCTGAATATCTCCCGAAGTGATCGAGGTGCTCGCAATGCCTGAAGTATCGATGTACATGACTCCACCGGCGCGGCTCGCGGTCGCAACCGAAGTGCGGGTCACTCTGGGAGACGCGGCGCGGCATGCGCTGAAGACCTCCGTTCACCACGAGCTGATCCGCCGGATGGATCTGGAAAAACTTGCCGCGATACAGGCTGACGAGCTTGGCGGGCGGCAGAGGCTGCTTGCCGTGATCCTGCAACTCATCGGAGAACAGAGCGCGCCGCTCAGCGCGCCGGACCGCGATCATCTGGCGCACGACATCCTCGACGAAGTATTCGGCCTGGGCCCGCTCGAGCCTCTGCTGCACGACCCGACCGTGAACGATGTGCTGGTCAATACCTACAAGACCGTCTATGTCGAACGGCGTGGCGTCATCGAGAAGACGAATATCGTCTTCAAGGATGAAGCTCACCTGATGCATATTATCGACAAGATTGTCTCGGCGGTTGGCCGCCGCATCGATGAGTCATCGCCGATGGTGGACGCTCGCCTGCTTGACGGCTCACGCGTCAACATCGTGATTCCGCCGCTTGCCGTGGATGGCCCGCTGCTTTCGATACGCCGCTTTGGAGCCACACCGCTTACCGCGGACGATCTGCTGCGCCACCGTGCGCTCACGCCGCAGATGCTCGAGATCCTGCGCAGCGCGGTTCGCGCGCGTCTGAACATCGTTGTCTCAGGAGGCACTGGCTCGGGCAAGACTACGCTGCTCAACGTCCTCTCCGGCTTCATCTCCGCTGCTGAGCGCATTGTCACAATCGAAGATTCCGCCGAACTCCAGATCAAGCAGGAGCATGTCGCCCGGCTCGAGTGCCGTCCGCCCAACCTCGAAGGGAAGGGTGCTATCCGCCAGCGCGAACTCGTGATCAACGCGCTGCGCATGCGCCCCGACCGCATCATCCTGGGCGAGGTTCGCGGAGAAGAGGCGCTCGACATGCTGCAGGCAATGAACACCGGGCATGATGGGTCCATCACAACGATCCATGCCAACAATCCCCGCGACGCCATCGCGCGCATTGAGACCATGGCTCTGATGGGCTCGGTTTCGCTGCCCGAGAAGGCCATTCGCGCCCAGATCGCGTCTGCTGTTGACCTCATCGTCCAGGTCTCGCGCATGAGCGACGGAACCCGCCGCGTCACCCACATCAGCGAGATCACCGGAACCAGCGGAGATATCGTCAGCCTGCAGGACATCTACCTTTTCGAGAAGCTCGGACTCGGACCCAGCGGAAGCGTAAAAGGCCGCTTCTACTCCACGGGCATCGTACCGAAGTTTGCAGAGCGGCTGAAAGCTGCGGGAATACCGCTCGGCCTCAACCTCCTCGATCATTCCGTCGAAGTATAGAGAGAGGGCTGAGAAGGAATCGTCCACCATGAGTCCGCTTGCAATTACATTTTTGTTGGCCCTTGTGCTCAGCTTCGCGATCCTCATGTTTTCCATGCGGCCGAAGCCGGCGAGCAAGTCTGCGCGGAAGCGACTCGTCACCATTCAGGATTCGGTGCGGCCGCACGGCGCCGCGGGTGCGAATGGAGCGGAACTGGAGGAAGCCGAGCAGACGAATTACTCGGCTCGACTTGGCCACCTGGTTGAGCGCTACAGATTTGGAAAGAATCTGAAGGTGCTGCTGGTCCACGCGGACAGCAGCATGGGTATAGGAGGCACGGTAATCGCCAGCGTCGGCGCGGCACTCAGTTGCGGGTTGGTCATTTACCTCGTGCTGCACATGGCTCTGCTTGCAGGCGCCGTGGCTCTCGCGGGATCGGCGATTCCTTACGGCGTGCTGTTGTTGAAGCGGGGACGCCGGCTAAAGGCGTTCAACACAGCTTTGCCCGATGCAATCGATCTGATGGCCCGCTCGCTGCGCGCCGGCCACTCCATGGGTTCATCGATCGAAATGATCGCCGAGCAGTCGCCCGAGCCGCTCGCCTTCGAGTTCGTTCAGGTGTTTCAG
>DASWCA010000034.1:0-4119 GCA_036390355.1 Acidobacteriaceae bacterium | reverse complement strand
CGTGTTGCTGGTGCAGTTACCGGGGACGCACTGGCCGCTCGCGGTGTCGTTGTTCTGCAGAACGAGGCTCTTGCCGGCGAACGGGGCAAAGTCGATGATGATGCCGACCCGCTCGGCGATGCCGACCGGGATTTCCGTCCGGTTCACGGGGCTGACGATACCCGCGTCCTGCATGACCTGGACCATGTTGATGTTCGTGCTAGACCCCACCTGCCTGAGGCGCATGAAATACTTGCGGGCGTTCCCCGGGACCAGGATGCGGAACAGATACTTGGTCGGCTCGACCGCGAACTTGGGCTGCGGTACGCCGTTCACCAGGATGGTCTGGCCGGTGCTGCCCTGCGCGTCGAACCTGTACGGAGCCGCGTGGGTCGTGGAGTCGATCGCCAAGTCCCTGAGCACGAGGCCGACATCGTACTTGAAGCCCTTGTTCACGCCGCCTTCGACGACCGCCGGACCCTTGGGAAGCTGGGGATCGGCCGGATCGTCGATGAGGAACAAGCCGCCCGCCAGACCTCGCCACGCCGTGTGGCCCGTCACGTCGACCCGGTGGTTGTGGTACCACTCGGTCGTTCCCCGCTCTCCCCCGGTGTTGTTCGCAACGTCGTTTTCCCTGAGGAAGAAAGTGTAGTTCCTGTCGGTAGCGAGCGTGGAGCCGCCGTCGTTGGTTGACCTAAAGAAGTAGCCGCAGGCCCAGCCGTCACTCGAAGGAGCCACGTGGGATCCGTGATGGTGGATGGAGATCTCGCTGTGGTTCCCCGGTACGCCGGTTTGAGTTCCACCCCCTAAACCCTGCACGTTGTCGCCATTGCCTTGATTCGAGGTGATCTCGGAAAGGTTATTGACGAATCTGAGTATCGTTGGGCCTTGATTGTTGCTATCCGGATTGGTCGTCCTCCGAATGATCGGAGGGGGGACGTCCCCGCCCAAGGTCCACATCGGCGTCGCGGCTCCAGAGGGACAAATCTGGACGTTGTGGTCCGACGCCGTAATGCTGATCGTATTGGGGGGATTTGCCCCGGGCGTGATCACCCCATTGGTCATGTCCTCGCCCCCGGTGAGAACCGGAATCAGCTTCAGAGGCTGACCGAACTTGGTGTGGCAGATCCCATCCGCCGTGGATCCGCCTCCGCCCCCTCCGAATTGAGCAAGAGCAACGCCAGCGCTGAGCGCCCATAATACGGCGACACAGAGGGTACTCCGTACGAGAGCCCCGTACTTTCCTTCGCTTCGTCTCCTCATGACCGTCTCTCCTATCGGGTTGTAACAAACATGTATCTATGCAGATTGCGTACCATGGGACGAATGGATGGTAGGGGATTGAAACCAATGAGAAATTTTGCTTGAGCCTCTTGAGATTTTTCCAACAATGAACAATTCCGTCTCATTTGTGAGAACGGGATGAAAAAACCTGATGCGGGCGGTCGTTGAGCTTTCGGTAGAGCGAGGTAAGGCTGATTCCCAAGAGCCGGGCGGCCTGTTTCTTGTCAGATTCCGCCTGGGCAATGACATCGAGGATGTGTTTTCGCTCGAAACGGTGGAGAGCTTCTCGTAGGGAAAAGGTCTTCGGTAAGGCGACCAGATCCGGAGGGAGGTGATGAGGCTGGATCAAATCACCTTCTCCCAGGACCATCGCCCGCTCGAGAACGTTCGCGAGCTCCCGGACATTTCCTTTCCAGCGGCGGCTTATCAAGACCTCGAGAGCCTCCTGCTTCAAACCACGGAACTTCGTGCCCAGCACCGCGTTGAGCTTACGAATAAAATACATCGCGAGAAGGGAGATGTCCCCGGGCCGGTCCCGGAGCGGAGGAAGGGTGATGTGAACGACGTTCAACCGATAAAAGAGGTCGTCCCGGAATCTTCCGGCCGCCACCTCCGCGGGAAGCTCGTGGTTTGTACTCGCGACGATACGGACGTCTACCGCCACCGGTTTGATTCCGCCCACGATCCATACCTCCCCTTCTTCGATCACTCGCAGCAGCTTCACCTGCAGGTACAGGGGGAGATCTCCGATCTCGTCGAGGTAGAGCGTGCCCTTGTCGGCGATCTGGAAGAGTCCAGGGTTCGCTCGGACGGCGTTGGTGAACGCCCCTTTGGCGTGGCCGAAGAGCTGGCTCTCCAAAAGAGTCTCCGGGATGGCCCCGCAGTTAATCGGAACGAAGCTCTGGGCCGCACGAGCGCTGGCGGCGTGGATCGCCCGCGCGACGACTTCTTTACCTGTTCCGCTCTCCCCCGTAATCAGGACACTGCTGGAACTGGAGGCGACTTTGGCGATCTGAGCTCGCACCTCTCGGATGGCAGCGCTCTCTCCGACGAGGCAGAGACGGTCCAGGGAACGTTGGGAAACCTGGCTGTTCTCAGGCACGGGAATCTCCTTCCTCCGAAGTAGCATGCCGGCAAGCATCCCCAAAACTCACTCAGAGTCCCGTACGATACGGGTGGACGTATTCCCTTATGCTTGCCCCAGTCAGTTCGTGCAAAGCATTTTGTTTTGCAAAGGATTCTTAGCTTCCTAAACAAAAATAATACGCTCCGACATGAGAAAACTCAAGGTGGGCGCCGTCGGCCCCGGCCGCGCCTTCGCCTTCATGCTCCCCACTCTGGCGCGCGATCCGCGCGTGGGACTGGTGGCGGCCGCCCGATCCGCGGCCTGAAGCCCTGGAGAAATTCGAAAGAGATTTTCAAGGAAAAGGGTTTTTATCGGTGGGAGATCTTTGCCGGCAACCCGGGCTCGATGTAGTAGTCTACGTCCCGACCCCTCGCCAATTTCATGCGGAGCACGCGCAACTCGCGATGAACCTGGGAAAGCATGTGCTTGTCGAGAAACCCATGGCGTTGAGCCTCGAAGAATGTCGCACGATGGTGGTCGCTGCGCGCCTAGCGATTCTCCGCTCGGCCCGAGAACGGAGGGAGATCCCATTAACAAATCAGATCGCCTTGCGCACCTGACTAAGGAGGCTTGGCGCGCCTTCACGCGCGCGATGCAGGCGAAGCTCGCCGAGCACGGCGTGCCGTTCGGCCACTGGACGTTCCTGCGCATTTTGTGGGAGCGCGACGGCCTGACGCAGCGCGAATTGAGCGGTGAGGCGGGCGTCATGGAGCCCACCACGTACGCCGCCATCAGGGCGATGGCGGCGCGCGGCTACGTGCGGCGCGAGCAGTTGCCTGGGAACCGGAAGAACGTCTATGTCTATTTGACGCCGAAGGGACGCGCGCTCGAGGACAAGCTCGTTCCGCTGGCCGTGGAGGTGAACGCTGTCGCCGTGCGCGGCGTCCCTGCCGAGGACATCGCAGCCGCGCGCGCCACTCTTCTCGCCGTCGTCGAAAACCTCAATCGGCCTTCACGCCCGACGCGCGCACCCGGTCGGCGCACGGGTGGCTCGGGACGAGACTCGCGGCCGCGTGCTCCCGCGGCGTCGAGCCCGGCGCGTCGGCCCCAGGCGAGGTGACGCGCGTCTGCGTGCTGGGACGCATCGCGCCCGCGGGGCGCGAGCCCGTTGTCGGGGCCGCTAGAGCTTGATGCAGACGTTCATCGGCTCGGAGTAGAAGTTGGGCGAGTGCAGCTCGCCCTCGCGGCCGATGCCGGAGAGCTTGGCGCCGCCGAAGGGCGTGCGCAGGTCGCGCAGGAACCAGCAATTGACCCACGAGATGCCGGCCTCCGGCGGCAAGCATGTCCACGGAGAGAGCGGCCGTTTCGGCGACGTCTTCAATCCCACGACCGGCGCGCTCGCCGCGAAAGTCCCGCTCGCGTCAAATCCGAAGTCGAGCGAGCGATCGAGGCCGCGAAGCGCGCCGTCGAGGGCCGCTACATCGAGAACGGCAAGGTCAGCGAGAAGCAGCGAAAGAAAGGCGTCAAGCCCGAGACCAAGTTCCGGCCGGATCGCGCGTAGCAACCGCGCTCGAGTTACCATCGAGCGCCTATTTTGAGTTCCAGCTAAAAACTCCTGCATAACCAGCCGCTGCCGTGGAACGGTAGCCGCTGCTCCGCTGCATTCCCTTCGTCCGTTGTGAATTTGCCACAAAAGACCCGTGGAAAGCTTCACTGCGTCTCTAGTTGCCCAACAACTAGGCTGGTATCGGCCATCGAACGAGATGAGACGATGTCAACGACAAATGCAC
>DASWCA010000033.1:0-3562 GCA_036390355.1 Acidobacteriaceae bacterium | reverse complement strand
GGCGGGCTCGGGGGCTTCACCTTCATCCTCTCGGCGCGCGGACTGTGGAGTCTGCGACGGGGCCAGCCACGGTAGTCCAACAACCCGAACATGGAAAGGCCCGATTTGGAGGCTCTCTGCCGCCTGCGGCCGGATGACGGGCAACTCTGACGTAATGCGATTAAGTAAGGGTTGCCGACAATGCGCCCGGAATGTACCTAATGCGAACGGCACCCACCAGGAATCGGCTTTGGGCTGTCTACTTCTGACAAACGCATGCGGGCTGCCAGCCGAGGAAAGTGTTAAAGGATTTAGACGCATATTTTCCGCATGAAGTGCGTTTTGCATGCCGCGTTGCTCTGTTCATTCGAGTGCGTTTGCGAACGTAATGTCGGGAGTAGGCGTTCAATTTCTGTATTATGAAATCGTGAAGACCAGTTAGGGAATCCTGCTTTGAGGAAACCTCGCGCGGCTGAACTGCCAAGGACAGTTGGGATTCAACGCGCCTCCACCCTTGGCAATCAATGCGAAACCGCCGCATCCGGGCTGGAGCGGCTTGATGCCGTGGCCGACCGCAAGCGCTTTACCACCGCCCGTCCCAACGCCTTCGTCTTTTCGAGCCTCGCAGATTCTGCGCGAACGCCTCCAATGCTGATGCGCGCGTAGGTTTCGCCCCGCAGGATGTAGAGCGCGCCCGCAATCGGATTGTCCACCCAGTAGGCTTCATCGCCGAGGCCGCCAATCAGGCGCGGCTTGCGCTCCTCCTCGCGTTCGGTCGTCGAATTCCACAATGCCTTGCCGCCCCCTCGACCTTTTTCTTCCTGCGCCTCCAAAGGATGAAACTGCTGCCGCCAGAATTCGCGCGGGGTAAGCGCGGTTGGTTTCCCTGGATCAGGAGCGCCCACGGTCACGCTAACCGAGTTCGCAAAAGTTGCCGTGCGAAACAGGCAATGCGATATGAGCATCCCGTTGCTCTGCGGGACGCTTGCCTTGATCTCCTCGACGGAGTCACCCTGCACCGTTTCGATTTCATCCTTGGTGAGCACCTGGCACGCGTCAATCTTCGGTGCGCCCAAGGCGGAGAGACGGTCTGCTTCTGCCTTCCGCACGCCGTCGCTTTGGCCGCAGACGGCGAGCAAAGGCATCGCCCAAATAAGCAGCATCGGCCAGTGCCAGTGGAGCCCGCACGACCCTTCGGCCGCGCGGGCCGCGGCGCTGGTGCACAGGGACGCTGCACGCGTCGCGGTTTCAATTCTGGTCATGGCTTGCTGCAGCCCGGATCTCCGGTGACTCCTGAGGCGGGATCCCCAAAGCATAGTTTGCCGCCGCCCTCGGTCTTGCCGGAATTTGTGCCGAACTGCGTGCCGTCAAAGGCTGCGAACAAGCCGCGACCCCCCACTTGCCGGGCAATTGTGGCGAGGGCGTCTTGGGCGCTGGCCGGGCCCGTCGAGGCATTCTGCGTGAGGTCTGTCACGCAACTGCCCGTGCAACCGTCGGCGTAGCCGACCAGCACCCGCCCAAACTTGTCCACCGTGACGTCGTTGAAGTCCAGCAGATTACGACAAGGATTGCTGCCACCCTGGTTCCAGATGCAGCCGCGCTGCACGGGATCCGATGGCGTCGCATCAACGGTAGTCCATGTCCGGCCGCCGTTGTAGGTGAAGGCCACAAGTAAATGCCACACGCCGAGAAAATCCGCCGATTGCGTATCCCCAGCGGTCTGCGTGCCAAGGAATGCAAACGCCGCCCGGTTGTCGTCGCCGGCGATCACCTCGGCGAACTCCGTGTTCTGGATCCCGAATGGCGTGCCAGCATCCTTGGATTTCGACCAGGTTAATCCCCGGTCATATGAGACGGCGATCTTTGCGTGGCCATCAGTGTTCACATACCCAAGATAAATGGTGCTGTTCATGCCTGCGGCGACGGAAGGGTCGGTGCCGGGGCTGATGCTCTTGGCGTCAGGTACAGTGCGCACCGCCCAGGTCAGGCCGTTGTCAGTGGAGACGGCCACCCCGGGCCTGCTAACGTTGTTGGAGTCGAAGCAATTCTCGTTGGGGACGTAAACGGTGCCATCAGGCGACACACGAACGTGGCCGTGTAGGCCGCCGCATGTGCCGGGCGCAATTGGACGGTCCACGCCGCTGGCCGTAGCGAACGTGTAAATGGGAATGCCCGGTCCGAAGGTCAACCCGCCGTCATCGCTGCGCGAACAGAATGCCGTAACGATGTCTTGTGAGCAGTAATAAATGGCGTGCGGATACGATGTGCTCGTCAGCGGAGAAGGAAACGCGTACGGGCCCCCGCCTACCGTCTGATGATCCACGCCGGCAGGCTGGCCGGAGCCCTGCGTCGGGAGCCAGTTGTCCCCGTCATCATCGCTGAAGGATAGCTCGCTGGTGACTCCGTTGAGCTGCGATGTGAATAGGCGGTTGGGGCCGCCGAAATGACCATCGTCGACAAACCCAATGGGGTCGAGGCTCACCCGAGCGAAGGGTGAGCGCTTGTCTTCCCAGAACGCGGTGGCGGGACTGACGGAATCGTCCAGGGTTACGCGCAGTGTGTGGTTCCCCGCTTGTATAAAGGCCTTGCGTGTGGCCCAGTCCACGCCGATGGATGGCTCGCCTGCGCCATGCTCTCCGGCAGTCGTCGAACCCAGTGACGGCTGGATGCAGCTCGGAGGCTGTTGCCCTGCCGCACAGTCGTTCGGTGCAGGATAAACAATGAAGGCCGGTGCGCCAGGAGCCGGCGGAGGCGGCAGAGGACTAGTGGGCCTTGGTGCGACCGTCATAGTAATGACGACGTGGGCCGCCGTGGGCACCGGCGCCAGCGACGCAACCGAACGAACGTGCCAGACTCCGTCAATCGGATCGGTAAGCGTCAAGTCTTCCTCGCCCGGCCCCGTCGAGGTGTCGTCCGGCGAACCCGGGCCATGATCGGCGCCTTTGGGACTGATCGCAAAGATGTCCAGATCCGTTGGCAGCGTGCTGGTCCAGGTATATTTGAAGGTCACGCTTGCAGTCATTGTCTGGTAGAAGGTCGCCGCCGGCGCAGGAAGGACGATTGTCAAGTCATGGTCATCGCACATCGCGGGCGGACAGATGTCCTGGATACCTACATTCACCACCGTACCGCCGCCGACCGCGGCGAAGTCCCACGACACCGGGCCCGACGTGCTACTGATCGAACTGCTCGGAGGCGTACCGGTCTGGGCAGAGACCGATGGCGTTTCGTTGAGCAACAACATCAAGACAGGCAGGCTCAGCAAGCAAACTGCGGCGGCCCAGGTAAAAGCGCGAATGACTCTCATGAGTAGACCTCCAAGGCACATTCCTTCCGAAGAAGCTGTGTGACGGAACCAAGGCTCTGCGACACCTGCTTCTCGCAGGCTGTGCACCAAGCCTCTTCGTTCCTTACGGTTGCGAATCGCCAGAGACAATGGATTGGGCAATCCTTTATGCCGCGATGCAAATGTGCCTCCTCGCGGCTCGGCTCTTCCCCCTCGAGGACGGCACATGCGGCGTGGCGCGATTATTAGTAGGGCTTCCGCTTGAGTGAAATCCGGTGAACTCCCGTAAAAGGAGTA
>DASWCA010000032.1:0-5367 GCA_036390355.1 Acidobacteriaceae bacterium | reverse complement strand
TGCGCCCGAAGTCCAGCTCACGCAAACCGCTCGCCATCGCCATGCTCGCCGCAGTCGCCGCCCTTATCCCGGTCGCCGCAATCGCCCAATCCGGCCCCTACAAGATCCTCAAGACCGTCAAAGTCGGTGGCGACGGCGGATTCGACTACGTCACCGCCGACCCCGCCAACCGCACCCTCTACGTCGCGCGCTCCGGCCCCGCCGGCCACATCGGCGTCTTCAATCTCGACACCCTGGCCCAGGTCGGCGACATTCCCGAAGTCAGCGGCCACGGCGCCGTCGTGGACGATGCCAGCGGCCACGGCTTCGCCACCTCCAAGCCCATCACCATGTTCGACAGCAAGACCTTTAGCGTCATCAAGAAGATCGAAGTCCAGGGCAATCCCGACGGCTACCTCATCGACCCCTTCAACCATCGCTACTACGACCTCTCGCACGCCGAACCCAACATCACCGTCATCGACACCAAGGACGGCGCCATCCTCGGCACCATCGACATCGGCGGCGCGCCCGAGCAGGCCGTCTCCGACGGCAAGGGCAAGATCTACGTCGACATCGAAGACAAGGCCGCCATCGCCGTCATCGACGCCGGCACCATGAAGATGCTCGGCAAGTACGACATCTCCAGCAAGAGCGGCGGATGCGCCGGCCTCGCCCTCGACGTCAAGAACAACATCCTCTTCGCCGCCTGCCGCGAGAAGAACGACATGGTCATCCTCTCCGCCACCGACGGCCACATCATCGCCGACCTGCCCATCGGCCAGGGCTGCGACGGAGCCACCTTCAGCCCCGCCACCATGGAAGCCTTCAGCTCGCAAGGCGATGGCACCCTCACCGTGATCAAGGAAAACTCGCCTACCAGTTTCGTGGTTGAGCAGACCGTCACAACTCCGCCGCGCGCCAAGACTCTCACCCTCGACCCCAAAACCGGGCACATCTATCTCATCGCCGCGGAATACGGCCCCGTACCTGCCGCGGAAACTCCTGCCCCCGCGCCAGCCGCACCCGGAGCGCCGCCGGCAGGCGGACGTCCCGGCGGCGGCCGCCCTCGCGCACCGATGATCCCCGGATCGTTCTCCATCATCGTGGTAGGAAAGTAGGAGGTTCTATAGCAGGTTCGATGACCGAAGAATCACACCTTCGTTCGAGCGCTGCCTCAACCGGACTGCTCTAGACTGAAGGTGACATGGAAACCCTTGCTTCTCTCACCACCGAATCACGCAACCCGCACTCCGAACACATCGATGAGCTCTCCACCTTGGAGATGCTCACCGTCATCAACCAGGAGGACGCGACCGTAGCCGCAGCGGTCGCGTCCCAACTGCCCGCAATAGCCCAGGCGGTGGATGAGATTGCAGCCCGCTTCGCCCACGGCGGCCGTCTATTCTTGATCGGCGCAGGAACCAGTGGCCGCCTCGGTGTCCTCGACGCGTCCGAGTGCCCGCCCACATTCTCCGTCGCCCCTTCGCTTTTCCAGGGACTGATCGCCGGCGGCGACTCCGCCCTCCGCCACTCGTCGGAACACTCGGAAGATTCGCCCGAAGAAGGTGCGCACGACCTGGCAGCCGCCGGCTTCGGTACCACCAACTCCACCGACCCGAACGCGCCCACGCTCGACACCCTCGTCGGCATCGCCGCCAGCGGTCGAACCCCCTACGTTCTCGGCGCGCTGCTCCACGCCCGTTCCCTGGGGGCCTCCACCATCGGCCTCTCCTGCGTCGCGGATTCGCCAATCACCAAAATAGTCGACCTCGCCATCACTCCGGTAACCGGGCCAGAAGTGATCACCGGTTCCACCCGTATGAAGGCAGGCACAGCCACCAAACTCGTCCTCAACATGCTGTCGACAGGCATCATGGTCCGGTCTGGCGCCGTCTACGGAAACCTGATGATCAACGTCAAACCCTCCAACGACAAGCTCATCGATCGCGCCATACGCATCATCATCGCCGCTACCGCCTCCGACCGCCCCATCGATCGCCCCGCGGCCACTCGCCTCCTCATCGAAGCCGGAAGCGTCAAGGTAGCTATCGCCATGCAGAAGCTGTCACTCTCCCGCGCCGAAGCCGAGGAACGCCTCGCCGCCACCGGCGGAAGCCTCACTAAAGCACTGAGCGCCACCAAATAGCCGACACGCCGCATCCAACAAGCAACCTTATGCGTTTCTTCCGCACGTCCTCTCTCCCGCTGGTCACTCTCCTGCTTCTTTTCTTCGCGGCCTCTCCTCCCGCAGGCGGCTACTCGGTTCTCACTCACGAGCAGCTCATCGATCTCACCTGGCTCGACTCCATCCAGCCGCTCCTGCTCAGACGCTTTCCCACCCTCACTCCCGCCCAGCTCCGCGAGGCCCACGCCTACGCTTATGGCGGATGCGTCATCCAGGACCTCGGCTACTATCCCTTCGGCAACCCGCTCTTCTCCGCTCTTCTCCACTATGTCCGCACCGGCGACTTCATCCGCGCCCTCTTCCGCGACTCCAAAAATGCCGACGACGTCGCCTTCGCAATCGGAGCCCTCTCCCACTATCTCGGCGACACCATCGGCCATCCCGCCGCAATCAACATCTCCGTCGGCAAGGAGTTCCCCGATCTCGCCCAAAAATACGGCCCCAACGTCAACTACGCCGAAGGGCCTCACCAGCACATCCGCGCCGAATTCGCCTTCGACATCGAAGAAATCACCAACCACCGCCTCGCTCCCGAACACTACCTCAACCGCATCGGCTTCGCCGTCCCTATGCCTTTGCTCACCCGCGCCTTCTACGACACCTACGGCCTCGACCTGGCCAAGGTCCTCGGCCACAGCAATCCCAAACTCCGCGGATACCGTTACTCCGTCCGCACGCTTCTGCCCCGCGTCGCCTACGCCGAAACCCTGCTCTACCGCAGCCGCTTTCCTCCCGACGTTCCCAGCCCTTCGCTCGATGCCATGACCCAGGACATCGCCCATCTCTCTGCCGCGAACAACTGGGACTCCTACCGCCGCCACGCCGGCATTGGAACCCACCTGCTCGCCGGATTCATCTTCATTCTTCCCAAGGTCGGGCCCCTCTCCGACCTCTCGCTCCGCGGTCCCTCAGCCAAGGCCAAACAGGACTACTTCGACTCCCTGGTCAAGACCACCGCCAGCCTGCGCAATATTCTGGCGCATGCCACAACCTCCGACGGCCTCCCCAACCTCGATCTCGACACCGGCCTCGACGTCTTCCCCGGCACCTACTCGCTCGAGGACTACACCTACGCCGATCTGCTCCACGAGATGACACGCCACCCCGCCTCTCCCATTCCCTTCGGAATCAAGCGCGATCTGATTGCCTATTTCGCCGACCTGAGCAAGGTCAAATACCTTACCCAGAAGCCAGCTCTCCTGGCCCAGGTGCAGGCCGACCTCCCCATCCTCCAGACCATCTCCACTAGAGCTCAATATCCCGACTCGGCATTCCTCCCCGAACCTGACGACGACAAAGCCCCTGACGCCAAAGATTCCGCGCCGGACAAACCAAACCCCGCCCCTAACCCCTGAACCAACAGGTTGGCCCCAAAGCTCCCGCGTCAATCGAAATCCCTCCACCCCACGAACAACCAGCAACTTCCAGCACCCGCACAACCAAATACCCCGATTCGCACATCCAACGCCTATGCGGATACATTCCTCAGGTCCGAGAGAGACTATGCCCGAAAAGAAATCCGAGAATAAAGCCGCGAAAACGTCCGCGCATCACCACGTGGCGGACGATCTCCGTCGCGTCTACGAGCATCTCGGCCGCATCGACATTCTCGAAGGCGCGCTCGCCGGAGTGCCCTTCCGCCAGGTCTCCTCGCTGGCCGCCCTCGCTGAGCAGCAACTCGTCTCCGGCAATCCCCGCGATGCAGCCGACCTCCTCCGCATAGCCGAGCACATCTGCTTTGCCGCGCTGGCCCCGGAGCATTCTCTCGCCAATCCTCCGGTCTCCGCTGAGCTCAGAGCCGCAATCATCGATGAGATGGCAAAGCTGGCCGAGCGCGCTGAAGATTATTGGTCCGAGGTCGACGCGCCGAACGAAACCATCGCGTCGATCTACGCCGCCACGCTCGAGCAGTCCCGCAAGTCGTTCACCAGCGGCGTCTACCGTCCAGCCCTCGAGTTGGCGCGCGCCGTCGAAGCGCTGGCCGAGATCGCCAAACGCATTCCCGCCGAGCTGCCCGACGCCAGCCCTGTTCGCCTCGCATCCTAAAAGTTCGAGGCCTACAGTACGCGGCTGTGTTTGTATCCCTCTACTGTCAATGCGTCGAGCAGTTCCGCAACTTGCTCGCGCCCACGCGTCTCCATCGTAATGTCGATCACCGTGTCCCCGAGATTGACGCCGTAGTACGCGCGGTTGTGCAGCGTGTCGACGATGTTCGCGCGATGGCTCGCAATCAGCCGCGTCAGTTCGTGCAGCGCGCCAGGCTTGTCCAGCAGATGAATGCGCAACCGGATCAACCGTCCATCCTGCACAAGTCCGCGCTCGATGATTCGCGAGAGCAACGTAACGTCGATATTTCCGCCGCACACGAGCACCGCGGTGTGCGCGCCATTCAGGCTGGTCCGATGTTGTAGAAGCGCCGCCAGCGCTGCGGCGCCTGCACCTTCCGCGAGCGTCTTCTCGCGCTCCAGCAACATCAGGATCGCGGACGCAATCTCATCTTCATCGACGGTGACGATTTCGTCGACGTAGCGCTCGACCAGCGGCAAAGTCAGGTCGCCTGCGCGCCGCACCGCGATACCGTCCGCAATCGTAGTCGCCGGATCGATCGTGACCGGCCGGTGCGCCTCAACCGCAGCCGCCATCGAAGGAAGCCGCGAAGTCTGCACGCCGACAATTCGAATCTCCGGACGCGACTCTTTGATCGCGCAGGCGATTCCGCCGATCAAGCCGCCGCCCCCGATCGGAACGACGACAGCCTCAAGCTGCGGAACTTGTTCCAGCAGTTCGAGCCCAATCGTTCCCTGCCCTGCCATTACGTCAGGATCGTCGAACGGATGGATGAACGTCAGCCCTTGTTCCACGCACTGCCGCGTCGCCTCTGCGAAGGCTTCGTCGTAACTGGCTCCATGCAGCAACACCTCCGCGCCAAAGTCGCGCGTCGCCGTCACCTTCACCAAGGGCGTCGTGAGCGGCATCACGATCAGCGCCCGGATTCCGCGCTTGCTCGCGTGGTAGGCAACGCCCTGCGCATGATTGCCCGCGCTCGCTGCAATGACACCGCGGCTCGCCTGCTCCGATGTAAGTTTGGCAATGCGGTTCAGCGCGCCACGCTCTTTGAAGCTGCCGGTCATCTGCAGGTTTTCGAGCTTCAGGTAGACCTGCTGGCCGGTCAGCGCGGACAGCATCTGCGAGTGCGGACA
>DASWCA010000031.1:0-11748 GCA_036390355.1 Acidobacteriaceae bacterium | reverse complement strand
GATGTGGAGACCGGCGATGCCGCGGCTGAGCCAGAAGCGGGCGATGCCGGATAGGTCCTCAGCGCCACTGGAGGCCTGGATCGTCAGCAGGACGCGCATGCCACGGCCGCTTGCCTGACGAATGAGATCGTCGAGGCCGTCGAGATTGGGCATGCTGCCGTTTGTGCCGGGCGCGGGAAGCGCGGGTGCAGGCAGGAGCAGCGCATCCACACCGAGCGAGTGAAGGGAATCCAGGCGAGCGGCGATTGCTTTGAAATCGAGTTCCTCCGTTGGCGTGGCAACCCGGTAGAAGATGGCGTGCTGCCACCAGAGATCAATCTTGAGGCCGTTGCCGACTAAACCTGGATGCGCCAGCGTCTGGGCGAAGGCAGAGGTGGAAAAGAATGCCGCGAGGATGGTGATGAGAACGCAAACTACGCTGACGATGGCGGCTGGAAGCGGTCGGCGTGGGTGCGGCGCAGGTGGGTGCTCCGCGGGGAGAAGTTCGGCGTAGACGAAATTGTCGCGCTCGACGGTCTGCGCGGGAACTACGGCAACGGTGCGGGAGAACATGGGGCCGCTGAAGGCGAAGGTGTGGAACTCGCCGCGCTCGCCACAGGGATCGACTTCGGGCGGCAGGTCGCTGAGGAGCGCCGCGTCGAAGGTGCGGCCGGCGAACGACGGGCTGAGGGAGCGCGGGTCGATACAGGTGAGATGCGCGCGCAGGCCGGCTGCGATCATCTGGCGGGCGAGTTCGGCGGTGGAGATGCCGAGATCCGCACACCAGACCGGGAAGATGGGTTCGAGGCCGGTTCCTTCGAGCAGGCCGATGCGGTAGGCGCGAATGTCCTCGAGGAAGAGGTCTCCGAAGGCGATGCCGTAGAAGCCTTCGGCGACAGCACGGGCGCAAACGGCGGCCATGCGCGACTCGAAGTCGGCGTTGGTGCAGGGGAAGGGCAGGTCGACCTTCCAGAGGGGCAGACCCGCGGCTTCGGCTTGCCGGTCGAGCAGCTCCTCGCGGTAGCCGTGGATGGCGACGCGGCGGAATTTCTCGTTGATCGTGGTGAGGAGAGCGACGACCTCGTACTCTGGCTGCTGGCGAAGGAGATGAAGCGCCCAGGCGCTGTCTTTTCCTCCGCTCCAACTAAGCAGGATGCGCTTCGGAGCGGCGCCTGACTGGCTGCCAAGTGCCGTTTTCAACCTAGGCCACCCCCCCGTACTTAAGTCCTAAAGTATCCAATCGAAATGACTTAGGTCCGGACCTGTGGTATATACCATTTGCAAAGTATTGATTCTGAATATTTTATAAAATAAAGTCTCTGGAATCATATAATTAGCAAGATGTTGGGGAAGCTCACTGGCCACCCTTTCCCATTTATGCTCCCTAGTTAGATTATACGCGGGGTATCAAGGATTTGAGTGTGCAAATCGGGGCCAAGTCACTGAGGCCTGAGAGTTTGATGGGTTTGCATCGAGCGCTTGGAACTTGGTGGATCAGTTCGTAGAAGCGAAGCGAGACGAAGGAAGAGATGCGACAATTCAGCATGTCATTGATTCGTGAAGTGGCCGAAATATTCAGATCGAAGTTTGCCCACGACGGGCTAGTGATCCATGCGCACTTGAGCTTCCGTGGGAGACAGTGGCGTGGGTAGCCGAAGAGCCGACACACCTTATCCACTTCGACGGCGGGCGGCTGTTGGGACCGTATTCGGGCAAGGAACGGTTAGCGTCTGACATGGGCGCCCCGGCTATGCGGGGAAGTTGAGCGAGGGGAGAACGGCGATGATTTGCTGGGTTTCGAGGGAGACCGTGATGACCTGGCCGATGAGGCGGAGGATGTATTTGGGGTCGTCGGGACGGTTGGGGTCGTTGACGATGCCGGAACGGGGGTCGATGGAGATGCGGTACTGGTCGATGACCCATTCGAGTGCGGAGCGGTTGCCGAGGCGGTAGTCGTAGGCGGCGGCGGGGATGCCGCGGAGGAGCAGGAAGTCGTTGTAGCGGAGTTCGGATTTGTCCTTGGAGAGCTTCATGCGGTCAACTCTGAAAGAGACTTCAGCTTTGGGGTCTTCGATCTGTTCGAGGGGGTACTCGGGCTGCTTTTCGTAGTCGATGTGGATTTCCATGAGGCGCTTGCCGGCGGCGGCGAAGGCGTGGAAGTCGGGCGGGAACGGGATGCGGGGGAGTTCGCGCTTGAGGTTGGCGGCGTAGCGGGTGCGGTACTCGGGGTGGTGGAGAACGGCGTAGGTGGCGTGGAAGATGTCCCACTTGGTGATCTTGTCGTCGGCGTAGTGGGTGCGGAATTCGGCGAGGGCCCAGTCGGTGATGTTCTCGCGGCGGTTGGTGCCGTCTTCGTCGTAGGTGTAGAAGGGAAAAACCTGTGAGGGCCGACCACCGACATCGATACACGCGAGGATATTGCTGGCTTGTACGGAAAACGGGACCTGCGAGTGGCCGGTGACAATGATGAGTTGGTTTTCGTGTTCAGCAGCGGGTACGGGGAATGCCTGCCTTTGGAGGCCTCCGCGTTCATTTAGAAGTCTGTCGAAATAGAGGAACTGTTGGTCAAATGGTCTGTATCGCGCGCGTCGGATTTTCTGGTCGTCGAACGCTGGCGCGGCCACCGAACCCAATGTTGCGATTAGCCTCTCGGTCCACTTGAAATTCTTATCGTCAATCTCCAGGGCGAACTTGGAATGACTTTGCTTAGCGAAATTCCACTTGACCAACTGTGCGTTGTATCCATCGATAGTCTTGCGGATTGCCGCTGCAAGCTCCGAGCTTGAATGATTGAATACCCATGCATCGCGATTCGTGGAAACACCCAGACTGTAAAGCCTAAAGATTGATTGAACGTTTTCCGTCCCCTTCTCGTCTCTAATCCCCATCGTCGGATAAGCAGCGAACCCCGAATCCTGTGGGATGACATTCCAATTGCCTTTCTCAGAAACCGGGACCGCTTGCCACTCAACTTTTGAAACTTCTTTCTTCTCGGTCAGGAAGCCGAGCTTCTCCCCGCGTTTCGCCATCTCCGCGAATCGTGCATAAAATACCTTGGCTGGCTCCTTGTCTCTTTCCGCATGCTTTATAAGGAGCGTGATGGAGACGCCGACCTGTATCCCGAATACGTTATGAGTCGTTCCTGACAGCCGCGGATTCTTTCTGACATTTCCGCCCAAATCCAATGCGTAGATCAACGAATAGTCCTGCGAAAGGTTTTTCCTCATTCCATCGAACGCAAGCTGATCCAAAAATCCATTATTTGTTACTAGACAGACAATTCCTTCCTTGCCAATCCGATCGCTGGCCCAACGAAAGGCTTTTACGTAAGGGTCACTCAGCTTATTCCGAAGGCTCGCGGTTGAATCTGCTACGTAGGTCTCGGCAATCCTACTGTCGATGCTCTGCTTGCCGCCATATCTACGATTTCGATTGTCGTCGTTTTGATTGTCTTGGTTTGTGTTATATGGTGGATTCGCAATCACGACTCGAATGGGCGCACTCTTCTGTCGTTTCACCCGGTTAGTGTTCTCTGTCGTAAACAATCCGATTTGCTTCGCTTCAGCCAGCTCAAATGTGTCTACGAGGCAGATGCCTTCGAATGGGCTGTATTCGCCGACGCGTTCCATGTAGGCGTGTTCGATGTTCATGCTGGCGATGTAGTAAGGGAGGAGCATGATCTCGTTGCAGTGGAGTTCTTCCGCGTATTTCTGTGGGAGGGCGGAGCGTTTGATCTGCTGCATGATGCGGGTGATGAAGTTGCCGGTGCCGGTGAAGGGGTCGAGGATGTGGACGCCGGAGTCGGAGAGGGATTTGCCGAACTCGGCGTGGAGGATTTCCTCGACGCTGCGGACCATGAAGTCGACGATGGGCTGCGGGGTGTAGACGATGCCGTGGGTGTCGGCCTGTTTGGTGTCGAAGCGCTGGAAGAACTTCTCGTAGACGGCGTTGAGGAAGTGCTGCTTTTCGGTATAACCGGTCTGGGACTCGGCGGCCTTTTCGATGGCGGTGTAGAAGCGGTCGAGCGGCTTGAGGAACTCGTCGCGGGAGAAATGGCGGGCGGTGATGGAGCGGATGACCTTTTCGATCTCGGCGGCGATGACGTTGCGGGAGAGGAATTCCTGGTTGTTGAAGACCTTGCGGAAGATGCGCTCGGTGAGGAGATGCTGGACGAGCATCTTGCGGATGGCGTCGTCGGTGAGGTCGGGGTTGATGGACTGGCGGCAGAGTTCGGCGAAGGACTGGAAGTTTTCGCGGAAGGCGGGGTTCTTCTTGTCTTCGGCTTCGAGGATGGTGGTGACGCCGCGGGCCAGGTCGGGAATCTTCTCGGCGAACTTGGTGACGGCCTCTTCCCAATCCTGCTCGTGAGGCTGACGGTGCTCGAAGAAGAGTTCGAGGATTTCGATGAGGTTTTCGGGTTTGGTGAGGTCGCAGTCTAGGGCTATGCCGTTGTTCTGGTAAAGGACGGCGTGGTCGGGGGATTGGAAGAGGATGTTCGTGAGCGGGTATCCGGCGGCGACCTTCTTCTTGATCTCGGCCTGGAGGTCGTCGGAGGAGTCCTTGGCTTCCCAGAGGCCGTGGACGAGGGTGAGGTCGTCGACGAGGGCTCCGTCGGCCCGCAGGGACTGCTTGGCGGTGCCTTTGAACTGGTACTCCTCGACCAGGTGCCAGGCGTAGGGGTGGGAGCATTTCTTGAGGAGGTCGGCGAAGGCGGAGCGGGTGTTGCCTTCGGTGTCGTGGCCGTGGAGGTGGAACTGGGCGAGGGCGGCGTAGTAGTTTTTGACCGGGGCGTGCGTGGGCTTCAGCGGGAAGTGGCTCATCGGGTGGATGACTGCCACTTTACGTCATCCGAGAGGGAGATGCGAGGATAGCGGCGAGACAGCAACTGCAAGGGCAACATGCGCTCAGGGGAGTTTGGCGGCTTCGGCGATGGGGTTCCAGTGGTTGGGGCCGGATTTGGGGCCGGCGAGGAAGTTGGCGGGGAAATATTGTTTGGCTTCGGCGGGGGTGAGTTGGTGGGACCATGGGACGCGGGTTGAGGGCGACGCGCCGGGGCCGGTGGAGTGGGCTTCGGCGTAGTAGGCGGTGGACTCGTTGGCGGCTTTGCCCCAGTTGTTCCAGCCTGCGGGGTTGAGTTCGGCGGGGAGCGAGGTATTGATGTAGATGACGCGGGAGTAGGTGCGCCAGGGGCGGCCGAGGCCAATCATTTTGCGGGCCGAGGCGGTGGAGGTGGCGCCGGGGGCGTTCGGATCGATCGGCGGAGCGTTGAGGTCGGCGGTGACTTTGCTGTTGAGGATGACGTAGCCGGTGGTCTGGTCGGGTGAGGTGCGGGACTGCGCGGTGACGAAACCGGGACCGTTGGAGTGGAGCTCGTCACGCTCGAAGACGGCGGCGGCGTTGCCGAAGATATAGTCGACGCCGCCCTCGATGGTGGAGTCGACGTAATACTGGCGGCCGTAGTCGGCGAAGAGCGTGTCCTGATGGCCGAGGATGCGGCAGTGCTTGAAGATGGAGCGGTCGCTGCGGTTGGCGACGGCGACGGCCTGGCCGGTGTTGCCGGCGGTGTTCTCGAAGGTGATGTTGTCGGCTTCGAAGCCAGGGCCGTTGATCTCTACAGTCTCGGTGAAGAAGGTTCCGCCGGCTGTTTTAGAGTTCAGCGAGTTGGTGATGACGACTTCATCGGGCGTTTTGCCGAGGCCGATGAGCGTGATGTTGTTGTGATTCTGCGTGACGATGACGCGCTCGTGGTAGGTGCCGGGGACGATCTCGATGAAGACGCGGCCGGGAGTGCCGTCGGGACTGGGCGTGGCAAAGGGATGGTGGTCGAGCGCGTTCTGGATGGTGGGGAATGTGGTGAGGTTTTCGTTGCCGGGGTTGGCGGGACGGGCGGAGGGATCGACGCGGACATGGACGTCGGCGGCGTGGGCGGAGATGACAAGGACGAGAAGGGCGAGCAGGACTCTGATGCGCATGGGGCAACGATAGCGGTCGTGATTAGTGAATAGCAAGGGCAGATCCCGCATGACTCGCTCAGACCAGAGCGTTTCGCGCTATGACTTCTTTGTAGAAGTGAGCGCTGAGTTTGGGTGTGCGTTTTTGCGTGGCGAAGTCGACGTAATGGATGCCGAAGCGATAGGCGTAGCCGTCGGCCCACTCGTAGTTATCCATGAGTGACCAGCAGAAGTAGCCCTTAACCGGGATACCTTCGGAGATGGCGCGGTGCAGATGGGTGAGGTAGTTGCGGAGATACATGACGCGGTCGGTGTCGTAGACGTGACCATCGGCGGCGAGGACGTCCGTGGAGGAGCATCCGTTTTCGGTGATGTAGATTTCTTTGACGTTCCAGAGCTTGGCGGCGTGTCTTGGGCTCCAGTAGAGGGCCTCGGGACCGACGGTCAGCCAGGAACTCATCATGTGCGGGTAAGAGCTGGGCGATGGAACCATCGCGAAGCCGTCTGCGTTATCGGCTGCGCGAACGTAGGAGGGTGTGTACAGGTTGAGGCCGACGAAGTCGAGCGGGGAACCGATTGCCTTCATGTCCGCATCGGTGAATTTGGGCGCGGCTGCTCCCTTATGGGCGAGATAGGCGTCGGTGTATTTGCCTTCCATGACCGCGGTGAGATATCCGGCGTTGACCTCGCGGTACGCCTTGGTGGCGGCGGCGATGTGCTCTGGTGTTTCGATGACAGGCACGGTTCCAGTCGCGTTTTCGGCGAGACCAATTTTGATACCGGGTTTGGCGCTGGCTCGGATGGCCTGGACTCCGAGGCCGTGCGCGAGGACGGCGTGGTGTCGGACCTGATTGACTGCGGCGGCCGGTAGCTTGAGGCCAGGGGCGTGACGGCCATCCCGGTAGCCGATGTCGACGAAGGAACTCATCTCGTTGAGGGTCATGAAGTGCTTGACGCGATCGGAGAGATGCCCGGCGACGTATCCGGCGTAGGCAGCGAAGGCTTGGGAGGTGTCGCGCGATTGCCAGCCGCCTTTATCCTCGAGGGCCTGGGGGAGATCCCAGTGGAATAGGGTGCAGTAGGGCTGGATACCGTTGGCGAGGAGTTCGTCGACGAGGCGGTTGTAGAAGTCGAGACCCTTAGGGTTAGGCGTTCCGGTGCCGTTGGGGAAGACGCGCGGCCAGGCGACGGAGAAGCGGTAAGTCTGGAGGCCGAGGGCCTTCATGAGTTGGATGTCGCTTTTGTAGAGGTGATAGTGGTCGTTGGCTACGTCGCCGGTGTCGCCGTTGTTGATCTTGCCGGGGATGTGGGAGAAGGTGTCCCAGATGGAGGGGCCGCGGCCGTCTTCCTTAACTGCGCCTTCGACCTGGTAGCTGGCGGTGGCGGAGCCCCAGAGGAAGCCTTGTGGAAAGGAGCGCGCGTTGGCGGATGCTCGTGTCGTGGCCTGGGCTTCGGCGGGTGGGGCGTACTCCGCGAGAATGGGTAGAGCGGCTGGCGCCAGGGCGGCGGAGCCAAAGAGCTTCGCAAAGGTACGTCTAGAGAATCGATCACGCGTCACGATATATCCGCCTCACAAGTTCAAGGCAGTGTAGCTTGCTTCGGCCGGTATCGGCCAGTGGGTTCGGATTTAGCGGGCTGGGCGGGAGGTGAGCACCGGAGGGCGTGCGATGGTAAACTCGATTAGTGCCGGGTCCTACGCGACGTAATCCCGCCAACCCCGCCAGGTCCGGAAGGAAGCAACGGTAACGGGTCATTATGGGCGCAGTAGGTCGCCCGGTACTTTTTTTGAATGCAGTTGTCAGTTCTCAGTTGACAGTTGTCAGTGAAGGACGCGGCTGTGGATTCTGCGGTGCCCACAAGACAATTTGAGGAGCGGTTCGCGGGTGGCGGGAGTGCTGCCCGGTGCGTCGAGGTTGCGTGAAATGGGACGGCGTGAGGATACGCACTTGTTCTTAGGGCGTAGGTCGGCGAGAATGATCCCCGTGCGATAGGAAATCCGGTCTGGGTTGAAGCAGGTCAAGAACGAGTCGAGAGAAGTGTGCGAGAGGCAGTGAGGTGATGGTTTGAGTCTGACGTTGAAGCCGCAACATCAAGTGCGGGCGAAGATCAGTTCGGTTGGGACGTATGTTCCACCGCGGGTACTTACCAACGCCGATTTTGAGAAGATGGTCGCGACTACCGACCAGTGGATCACCGAGCGAACCGGGATTCACACGCGGCACATTGTGGACAAGGGCGTGGCTACGAGCGATCTGGCTGCTGAGGCGGCGCGGCGGTGCCTGGAGGTGCGGGGAATCGCAGCAACAGACGTTGAGGTGATCATCGTCGCTACGGTAACTCCGGATATGTTTTTTCCGGCGACGGCGTGCCTGGTGCAGGACAAAATCGGGGCGAAGGGTGCGTGGGGATTCGATCTCTCGGCAGCCTGCTCGGGATTTCCTTATGCGCTGCAGATGGGCGCGAAGCTGGTGGAGAGCGGCGTTCACAAGAAGGTGATGGTGATTGGGGCGGATGTGATGAGCTCGATCATCGATTACAAGGACCGGTCGACTTGCGTGATCTTCGGCGACGGCGCGGGCGCGGTGTTGCTGGAGCCGTGCGAAGACGGCGAGATCGGGATGATCGACTACTTCCACGAGATTGATGGGTCGGGTGCGCCGGCGCTGAATATGCCGGGCGGCGGGAGTCTGCATCCACCGACGGCGGAGACGGTCGCGGCAAATATGCATGTGGTTCACCAGGATGGGCAGGCGGTCTACAAGTTTGCCGTGCGCAAGATGGCGGAGGCTGCCGAGACGCTGCTCTCGCGGAATGGCGTGACGGGCAAAGACCTGGCGTGCTTCATTCCGCACCAGGCGAACAAGCGGATCATTCTGTCGACTGCGGATCGGCTTGGGCTGCCGCTGGACCGGGTGGTGATCAACATCGACCGCTTCGGCAACACGACGGCGGCAACGATTCCCATGGCGATGAAGACGGCGATGGATGAGGGTTGCCTGAAGAAGGGCGGCCTGGTGCTGCTGGCGAGCGTGGGTGCAGGCTTTACGGTGGGCGCTACGCTGTTGCGATGGGAGATGTGAAGAACAGTTGTCAGTTCTTAGTTGTCAGTTGTTAGTAGAGACAAAGGCAAAGATAAGAGCGGCTAGACGTGGGCTTGGGGGGCTTGCTCGGGGTATGGCGCGCCGGGTTTGGCAGTGACGTCGCGGGAGGTCTTGTAGAGCTTCCAGAAGGCGTAGCCGACGCTGATGAGGATGACGCTCCAGATAGTGATGAGGATGGGGACCTCCCATTTGCGGCTGAACATGTTCCACATGCGCAGGACGTGCGGGCCGAAGTATATGCCAAGGGCGGCGGCCGCGGCGTGGCGCAGAAAACGGCTGATGGTGAAGGTGGTCATGAACTTCCTGCGCGACATTTTGAGCGCGCCCGCGGCCAGCACGAACGGCGAGAGCGGCATGGGCGGAGGCAGGATTGCGGGCAGCGCGACGGAGAGGATGGCATGCGCCTCCATCCAGGTGCAGACGCGTTTGAAGATGCCTGCGGGAACATGCTTTTCGAGGAAGGCCATGCCGCCGGCCTTGCCGACTTTGTGGCTGAAGAGGCCGCCCAACGCGGAGCCAACCGTAGCCGCGCCGATCAGGAGAAAGAGATTTGCGTGCTGCGCGGCGAGGACCACGATCATGATGTCGGTGATTCCGGGAATGGGCAGCGGGACGAAGGACGAGTCGACGATGGAGACGAGGAATACGCCCACGAGGCCGAACGAGAGCAGCATGTGAAGGAGCGGGCTGGGATGACGTGCTGCGGCAGGCGCGGCGGCGGCGAGCGCCTCGATGGTCGGGCGGAGCGATGCGATCAAGGTTGTCGCCAAAGGCACCATTGAAGATAAGACGTTCAGGAGAGAGAGTAAGTCGCAGCGTTTTGCGTCCCAGGCGGGATCAGAGGAAGCGAAGGTCGGGAAGTGCGGGCAGAATACCGGCATCGGCGGCGTAGCTGCGGAAGAGCTTGATTGTGGCGATGCAGTCTTGATCCAGCGTGTAGTGGATGTTGCCGGTCAGATAGTTGCGGATGGTGGCGGGTGGAAGAGCGATGCGGGACGTCCACTCTTCGACGAGCGAGTCGATGTGGGCGAGGCCGTGGTCGCGCGATTGCTGGAGGTCGTCGATGATTTGTGCAGGCGTGACGCCGTTGAGGGCTTCCGGGCGGGCGGCCCAGACAGCGGCGACCCAGGGCAGGCCGGTACGGGTGCGCCACTCGTGGGCGAGGTCGATCCAGAGGCAGGGGCCGGCGATGCTTTCGATGCGCTCGCGCGACTCGAGTGCGAGCAGGGCTGGGTCGCCGATGAGGAGTGCGGCGTCAGCGCGGGCGAGCATACTGAAGGGGTCCGCGGAGGCGGGGATGAATTCGGGATCAGTGTTGATGAATTTGCGAAAGAGGATTTGCGCGTAGGCGTTCGAACTGCGGGAGGCGGTGTCGGCTGCGATGGTGCGGATGGCGGCGAGTGCTTGGTTGATTGCTTCGGCGTCGCGAGTCTTCAGTTTGACGATGAGTTGAATGGAGCGGACGCGGTCGAGCGATGCGATAGAACAGCCGGGGACGATGGCGAGCGATGGCGTGAGCGATGCAATGGGGATGAGGCCGAGGTCGGCACGGCCGGCGAGCAGGTCTTCGGCACAGAGCGAGGGGAGGGTGTAGTTGATTTGGTAGCGCTGAGCGAGCGCGATGTTGCGGGGTGGATGTTCAAAGTCCCACATCAGCGGTGCGGGGTTGAGGAAGTCGATGGCGGCGACGCGGAGGCGATTTGAGGTGTGCAGACCCAAGCGACTAGTTTATGGGATGTGGCGAGAGATAGGTGAATGCTGCGTGCGGTGATCGGATTCGAGAAAGACGAAGAGGGGCACTGGGTGGCCCTGCTCGACTGCGGGCACGGACAGCATGTGCGGCACACGCCGCCATGGATGGTGCGGGAGTGGGTGTTGACGGAGGCGGGCAGGGCAGAGCGGCTGGGACGATTGATGGAGTGCAAAAAGTGCGATGAGGAGATGGCAAAATGAGCCGGCGCCGAAATCCGGTATGCGCCAGCCGGGACAGCCGTTACAATTGGGGCGCAAATCCAACAGCCTATCGGCGCATTATGACGAATCGAATATATGTAACTCTCATCGCGCTTATTCTGACCGATGCTCAGCGTGCGGCCTGGTAAGTGACGATGACGTGGCACGAGCGGTGAACGGAGAGAGATGACAACGACCAGCGACGCAGAGCAAGTTGCGCTGAAGAGTTCAGAGACGGCAAGACTTGGATGGATGGCGTTGATGATGACGCCGGAGATGGGGCCGACGCGGATTGCACGGGCGATTGCGCAGTTGGGTTCGGCCGAACGTGTGTTCGAAGCGTCGTTGACGGAGCTTGAAAGTGTGGGATTGCCGGCCCGGGCGGCGCAGTTCGTCTTTGAAGGGCGCGCCTGCGCTGCGGCAGAGGACCAAGCAAAGCGAGTGGCCGAGGCGGGCGGATTTTTTCTTACGCGCGAGGATCAGGCCTATCCTGCGCGGCTGCTGGAGATCTACGATCCGCCTGCGGTGCTGTGGGTTCGCGGAGATGCGGCGGTGCTTGGGCGGCCGGGAATCGGAGTGGTGGGAACGCGGCAACCATCGCCGTATGGCTCGGGAATGGCGGAGATGTTGTCGCGCGATCTGGCGAACCGGCGGCTGACGATTATCAGCGGCATGGCGCGGGGCGTAGATACGGCGGCGCACAAGGGCGCACTCGATGCAGGCGGCAAGACTGTCGCGGTGTGGGGAACGGGTATCGATGTGGT
>DASWCA010000030.1:0-3648 GCA_036390355.1 Acidobacteriaceae bacterium | reverse complement strand
GGTTCGAGCACGTGCCAGGTCGACATGCGACGGCTATTCGCTGGAGCTACGCGTTCGTGAGCCGAGCAAAGTTCTTGGAGCCTTTGGTCTGCCTCTTCACCCAAAGGCTGTGGCGGGGCTACATGCGTCGAGCCTTGAGTCTGTCCAAGGCGCAGGTGGAAGCGCGGGCCGCCTAAAGCAAATCCGTCCTGGCGCGGCGCGAGTGTTGGGCCTCGCGCCCGGTCGAATGAGCCATGGAATTTACTCGGGCGGCGACCGCTTTGAATGTGCGTGAATGTCTGCGCTGGGTCGAAGGACTAAACCGCTCGCGCGGTAGGGGTGGCTTCGTTCGGGCACCTAAGGATAGCTGAGGTCTGAGGCTCTGTTTCGTACGTTGCGAGGTGAGGCAATCCGCCTCGTTCCGCGACGGAGCAGAGCCATGACAGACTCAACCGGCCGTATCTCACCGCTGCGTCAACGCCTGATGGATGACATGCGGATGCGCAAACTCGCACCAAAGACGCAGGCCGCTTACATCCGCAGCGTGCGGCAATTGGCCGCCTATCTTCGGCGCTCACCCGATACCGCCACCGTCGAAGATCTGCGCAACTACCAGCTGCATCTGGTCGACCGGGGTACCTCACCGGTTTCCCTCAATGCGGCCATCACCGGGCTGAAGTTCTTCTTTGACATCACTCTGGATCGTGGCGAGTTGATGGCCAAGATGCAGCCCGTCCGTGTCCCTCGCAAACTGCCCGTGGTGTTAAGCCCTGAGGAGGTCGCGCGCCTGATCGCCGCGTCCGGCAACCTCAAACACCAGACGGCGCTCTCCGTCGCCTACGCCGCCGGACTACGCGCCGCCGAAGTGGTGTCACTGAAGGTCGGAGACATCGACAGTCAGCGCATGACACTACGCATCGAACAAGGTAAGGGCAGCAAGGATCGCTACGTCATGCTCTCGCCGGTGTTGCTCAACCGCCTTCGGACCTGGTGGCGGGTTGCCCGAGTACAGGGGAAGATGCTCGAGGGCGGTTGGTTGTTTCCCGGTCTGAACCCGATTGAGCCTCTCACTACGCGGCAGCTGAACCGGGCCGTGCACGCAGCTGCCTGCGCGGCGCGTATCGACAAGCGCGTGTCGATGCACACGATGAGGCACTGTTTTGCCACGCACCTACTCGAGCGCAAGGTGGACATCCGGGTGATCCAGGCCCTGCTCGGACACAAAAAACTCGAGACCACCGTGCTCTATACCCACGTGGCCACCGAGTTCCTACGCCAGGTGATCAGCCCCCTGGAGGCGGCTCCATCCCCATAGGGCGCGTTCGTGCAACGCCCCGCCCTGGAGGTCGCGGATATCTTCCGCGCCCACGGGCCAGCCTTTCGGCAAGTTGAGCGCGGCCACCTGAGCCTGGGCCAACTCAAGGTCATGTCGGCGATTGAGCAGTGTCGCAGCGCTGCGCTCGGCGGGCATATGCTGCGCTGTTCAGCCTGCGCGCAACCCCAGATCGCCTACAACTCCTGCCGTAACCGACACTGCCCCAAATGCCAGGGTAGCGCCGCGCAACGCTGGCTTCAGGCGCGCCAAGCCGATCTGCTGCCCGTGGATTATTACCACGTGGTCTTCACCTTGCCCGCTCCGATCAGTGCCATCGCCTACACCAACAAGGAGATCATCTATGGTTTGTTATTCGATCTCGCAGCCGAGACGCTGCGCACGATCGCCGCCGATCCCCGGCATCTCGGCGCCCGCATCGGCCTCACCCTGGTCCTACACACCTGGGGCTCGGCACTGACCCACCATCCTCACGTGCACGGCATCGTCCCCGGCGGTGGACTGGCGCTGGATGCCGATCGGTGGGTCCCCTGCAAGCCGGGGTTCTTCCTGCCGGTCCGCGTGCTCTCGCGCTTGTTCCGGCGGCGCTTTCTCGAGGAGCTCCAGAACGCGCATCGCGCCGGTCAATTGCGCTTCTTTGGCGAGCACTCCGCTTTGTCCGACGCTGCCGCCTTCGCCGACTGGTTGGCACCGATGCGCCAGATTGAGTGGGTCGTCTACAGCAAGCGCCCCTTCGCAGGACCCGAAGCCGTCCTCGCCTATCTGTCCCGCTACACCCATCGCGTCGCTATCTCCAATAGTCGGCTCGTGGCCTTCGATCAACGCGGCGTCACATTCCGGTGGAAGGACTACCGGAACAAGGGCCGAACTCGCTACAAGACTATGACCTTAAGTACCGAGGAGTTCATGCGCCGCTTCCTGCTGCACGTCCTGCCCAGCGGATTTCACCGCATCCGCCACTACGGCCTGCTCGCCAATGCCCGCCGCAAGAACAACATCGACACGGTACGCCAGCTGCTACAACAGCCGGCACCGGTGCCCGAGGTTCATGCCGACCCCGAGGGACCCAATACACCGAACCGATCCGCGCCACCAACCTTCGTGTGCCGACACTGCGGTGCGCCGATGCTTATCATCGAGACCTTCGCGCGCGCACACACCATCCGCGCGCCGCCATCCCTGCAAAGTTCCACATGAGCGGCAGCCGCTCTCCATGCCAGACTCCCCCGCCGGCACTTCATCGAACCGTGCCGACGCAAACGCCCATTGCCTTGCGCCGAGAAAGCCCCTCTCAGTGCACCGACCAACGACAACAGACCACGCGCTTCGGCTCCGGCTCTGCATACTCAAGCGCCATCAACGTTGAGTTCTCCGGCACAATCGCCGCTTCACACACCACCGCGATCATTCAAATCCCCATAACGCAGCCGCACTGCTGACCCACGTCAGTACGTCCCGCGGTTTCCTCCCTCGAGGATTGTCCAACGCCTGCCCATCGGCCCCGCCACGCACGGACAGCTCGACTCTCGCGGGCAGGCGTCGAACAATCCTTAACGATCGCAGTCCTTACAACAGGCGCCTTCGGCCAAAATGCTGCCTGCTGCCGGAGCTAGGACTGCAGTCACCTTCCGAGGGCCATTTGCGACGCCGTGTATAGGCATAGCAAGCTGTTTCCATAATCGGATGGAATTGGGTGGACAATTGGATGGTCGCATCAAGGGTGCGTGGCGCGCGTTGGGTCGTCTTGCGCCTGAACGCCTAGCCACTCTACGCCGCGCTGCCCCAATCGAAAGCATCGGCTCACCGACCCGTATCGAAGGAGCCAAGCTCACCGACCGCGAGGTTGAACGACTTCTCTCAAATATCGAGATCAAGGCTTTCACCAGCCGCGATGAGGACCACTTTGCGGTGCTTACCAACAAGGGGTACCTGGCGCGTCACGGTGCCGGACGCGGTACGTGGTATGCCTTGTCGTAAACTGCTTCGGATCCGTTAGCGGATTTTTCAGTTAGCAAAAGGGGTGGTGCCGAGGTCGGAGTCGAGCCGACACGCCGTTAAGGGCCGTTAAGGGCGTTCAGCGACGGTAAGCAGAAAAAGTGGATCAGGCCAACCTCAGGATTTGAAATTTTGAATGGATGTTGACGTAAACCGTCTGGCACTCGACCCGTAATTTACTGATTCGTTTTGTCCTGGCCTGCAGTGCTTGGTTCCCTGAGATGGGATTTGAAAATGAGGTTTACGCTCACTCCGGGCATGCCGGGTGTGTCGCGAGACAGCAAGACCTCGCTATCCACCGACGGCTCCCTTTCTCCAACCCGGGCCAGCCAGGTTACGAC
>DASWCA010000029.1:0-10608 GCA_036390355.1 Acidobacteriaceae bacterium | reverse complement strand
GTTCTGGAATGCGGAGAAGGGCTACTACGACACAGGGAGCCAGACCGCCAGTGCAATGCCGTTGGCTCTCGGGATCGTGCCGGAGGAGCGGCGTGCGGCGGTTCTGGCGCATATCGTCGCAAACATTGAGGCGCACGACGATCACATTACGACGGGCGAGGTGGGCTATCCATACCTGCTGCGCGCGCTCATGGAGGCAGGGCGCAATGATGTGGTGATGGCGATGATGTTGAAGAAGGACCCGCCGAGCTACGGATCGCAATTGGCCGCGGGAGCGACCTCGCTGACCGAAGCGTGGGATGCGAATCCGAGAGCGAGCCAGGATCACTTCATGCTGGGCGGGGCGGAGGAATGGTTCTATCGCGGGCTGGGCGGCATTGACTTCGACATGTCGCGGAGTGCGGATGAGCGCATCACGATTCGACCCGCGATGGTGGAAGGTGTGACCTGGGTGAAGTGCAGCTACAACTCCGTGCTGGGAAAGATAAGGAGCGAGTGGAGTCAGGAAGACGGCGTGACTTCGATTGATGTGGCTATTCCTCCGAGCGCGACGGCTACGTTGATCCTTCCGGTAAAGATGGTGGCGGACGTTCCGTATCGTCCTGCGAAAGGCGGGCCGGAGTTGCGCGAGATTCGGCGCGACGATGAGGTGGTGGCGTATCGCGCTGGCGCAGGTATCTTTCATTTCCGCGAGGCGGAGTCGCAGTAGAGAAGAGACGGAGCAAGACCAAGACAAATACGGAGATTCTGACCTTTCAGGCCAGAATGACAACAGTAGAAATGGAGTGCGTTTTTCTATGGCTTGCGGAGAATTCTGCGGCGCGGACCCTGGCGGCGAGAACGGCGTTGCCAACAGCGGATGAGTTGCGTATAAGGTGGGACTGTTTCAATACGATGGATGGCGGGTGCGGCGGATGAGAGTTGTGGGAGCGTTTGGGCTAAGAGTGGCGCTGGCGGCATCGCTGGCGACGGGCTTTCTGTATGGGCAGGATCTGCCGTTGACGAAGGAGCTTTCCCCGAGCAAGGTTATGCCGCTTGATCCGACCGTCAATGTCGGGCAGCCATTGCTCGAGAGCAGTCAACACAAGCCATTGCCGGAAGAGTACATCTGGACGGCGAATGCGGTCGATGTCGATGCGAAGGTTCTGTATACGCGGCCGAAGGCAAACGAGCGGATTGAGCCCCACTACTTTCGCAGGAGCTTCACGATTGCGGCGGTGCCGGCTGAGGCGACGCTCTATATCGCCGGGCCGCGGAGCGTGAAGGTTTGGCTGAACGGTCAGTTGGCAGAGCAGGTGGAGAGCGACGTGACTTCGCCTCTGGGCATGCATGTATTTGCGACAGCGGTAGCGAAGTATCTTAAGCCGGGCGCGAACACGATTGCGATTGAGGCAGTGCGCGGACGCGGCGTTTCGGGATTTGCGAACAGCGCGCTGGTGCGACAGCAGACCTTCGGGCAGGTGGTTGTTACGAAGATCCTGGCCGAGCCGCCGTGGGTGGATGGGCCGGCGTTGTTGATCAGCGACAAGCAGTGGAAGAGTTCGTCGTCGGCCCCGACAGCGAGCGGCTGGGAGCGGCCGGAGTTCGACGATGCGGCGTGGAAGCCGGTGCAGAGCATTGGTTCGATCGAGAGCTCGGTGGAACTGTTCCAGTGGAATGCGGATGCGGGGCTGTATGACTGGCCGGGATATGACGGCATCTCCGGCTACCTGGCCCACACGCCGATTCCAGCAAGCGGAATTCTGGCTCAGTATGCGGGGCGGGGCAGCCTTACAAATCTTGCGAGCCTGACTGGCGGCACGGGGGAGTTCGGCGTTCGGTTGCCGGCGGTCCGGCTGGCGGATGAAGAGGCGCCGAGCGTGGTGATGGACTTCGGGCGCGAACTGACGGGGAGAGTGGAGCTGGTTTCGGATTCCGACACGCCGGTGACCGTGACGGTGCAGATGGGCGAGTCGGATTCGGAAGCGATAAAGGTGCCGTATCTGGGCGTGAATCAGTTGACGATCGCTCCGCATGGCACCGGACATGGACCGAAGACGGCGTTCCGCTATGCGAAGATTCGATTTGTGGATGGCGGGCCGGACGTACGCTTCAAGGCAATTCGCGTGGACGACATTTATTACCCGGTGAAGTATGAGGGGTCGTTCGATTCGTCCGATCCACTGCTGAACCGCATTTGGGAGATGGGGGCGTACACCGCGCATTTGTGCATGCAGGATGGCGTATGGGATGCGAGCAAGCGAGACCGCGGGCGCTGGATGGGCGATACCGATGTGAGCGGGCGGGTGATCGAAGACGTCTTCGGTGAGCGGCCGCTGATGGAAGACACGCTGGACCGGCTGATGGGGCCGGCTCCGGTGGATCAGCATGTGAATGGGATTCCGGGCTACTCGTCGTTCTGGTTCACGGGAGCTGCGGACTACTACAGGCACACGGGATCGAAGGAATTTCTGGAGCGCGAGCATGCGCGGATGGTCGAGCTGCTGGAGCTGGTGGACAAGGAGTTCGACGAACGTAACGTCTATGCGAACAAATCGAAAGTGTGGCTCTACGTCGATTGGTCGCCGGAGTTGAATGGCGATACTCCGGAGACACGCAGGGCGACAACGATCGAGTTCTATCGCGCCTATCACGAGGCAGCATGGATGTTGCGCGAGCTTGGCGATACGGCGAATGCGGGGAAATACGAGGCACGGGCGAAGGAGATTGAGGCGGGCGCGCAGAAGTATCTACTGGATGCCGAAACGGGAGCGTTCGGGCCGCGCTGGCAGACCAATGCGGCGGCGGTGATCGGCGGCGCGGCCAAGCCGGAACAGTATGATGCGATCTGGAAAAATGTGCTGTCGCAGGTGGGGACACGCGGGACGAATAGCCTCATCATTTCTCCGTATTACAACTACTACGTGATCCGCGCGATGGCGGAGATGGGACACCGGGAGGAGGCGCTGAAGTGGATTCGTCAGTACTGGGGCGGCATGGTCGATGAGGGCGCGACGAGCTTCTGGGAGGCTTACGATCCGAGCTGGTACCACGAAGATTTCCATTCGTCGTTGCAGTCGGATAATCGCTCGGGCTACTTTGTCAGCCTGGCGCATGGATGGTCATCGGGGCCGACGGCATGGTTGATGGAGCAGGTGCTGGGCATTCAACCGACGGGCGCGGGCTTCAGTGCGGTGGACATCCGGCCGGATTTGGTTGGACTTGAGTGGGCGAAGGGCGGCGAGCCTACTCCGCATGGGCTGCTGAAGGTGGATGTGCGCAAGACCGGCGGCGCGATGGCGATTGCGGTGGATGTGCCGGAGGGCGTGGTGGCTCATGTGTCGGTGCCGGTGAGTTCGGCGACGGCGCATGTCTCGGTCAACGGCAAGGTGGTGGATGCTGCGCCGGCGGAGAAGGGCGCGCGGGCCATCGTGACTCTCGATCACGCGGGACATTACGAGGTGGGTGGCCAGTGAGCCGGAATCTTCAATGAAAACGCGGGTTGCTTGTTTCCTATACGCTCGGTTCTTTATAGTTTGCGCATAGCACTGCGCGTTTTCGATTGAAGGGAAATCATGAGCCGGATGTCGCCGGAAGAGTTTGCAAAGAAGATAGGAGCGGGCCTGCTCTCGTTCCCGGTCACTCATTTCAGCGCGGATGCGAGCGCGTTCGACGAGTCTGCGTATCGTGAACATCTCGATTGGCTGTTGGAGTACAAGCCGGCGGGATTGTTTGCGGCGGGTGGTACGGGCGAGTTCTTCTCGCTTACGCTCGACGAGTTTTCCGCGGTCGTCTCGGCTGCGGTCGATCAGACGAAGGGTCGCGTGCCTGTGGTCGCCGGCTGCGGATACGGCACCGCGATGGCGAAACAGTTTGCCCAGGCGGGCGAGGCTGCCGGAGCCGATGGTCTGCTCCTGCTGCCCCCGTATCTGCTCAACGCCGATCCGGCAGGATTGATTGCGCATGTGGAAGCTGTTTGCGCTTCGACGAAGCTCGGGGTGATCTTCTACAACCGCGATAACGCGATTCTGAACGATGTCTGGCTGGAGAAGCTTTGCGCGCGCTGCCCGAATCTTATCGGGTTCAAGGATGGATACGGCGATATCGAGTTGATGACGCGGATCTACGCAAGGATGGGAGACCGGCTGACGTATATCGGCGGTCTGCCGACGGCTGAAACCTTTGCGCTGCCGTATCTCGAGATGGGCGTGACTACGTACTCATCGGCGATCTTCAACTTTCTGCCGCAGTTTGCGCAGGATTTTTATGCGGCGGTGCGCAGACGCGATCATGCGGTGGTTTACAAGGATCTGCGCGATTTTGTGCTGCCGTATATCGATATTCGCAACCGCCATAAGGGATATGCGGTGTCGATTGTGAAGGCCGGCATGCGTGCGATTGGCAGGCCGGCAGGTCCGGTGCGAACGCCGCTGACCGATCTCGACGAGAGCGAGATGGATGCCTTGAGCAAGCTGATTGCGGGGCGTTCGTGAAGCGGCTGGACCAATCGAACCTCGTCGAAAAGACTACGCACATCCGGTACCTGATCGTCGCGATGCTGTTCATCGCCAGTTGCTTCAGCTATGGCGACCGGATTGCGCTGTCCGTCGGCGGCGTCCAGATGCAGAAGGTGTTGGCGTTGAGCCCCGCGAAGATGGGGCTGCTGTTCTCGGGCTTTGGCTGGGCGTATGTGGCGGGGCAGTTGCCGTCCGGCGGGCTGTTGGACCGCTTCGGATCGAAGCGCGTGTATGGGATCAGCATCGTCGTCTGGTCCATCTGTGCAATTGCGATTGGATTTGCAGGGTACGCGCCCGCGGCCTGGGCTTTCAGCGTGATATTCGGGCTACGGCTGCTCTCGGGGCTGGCGCAATCGCCAGTGTTTCCAGGCAATGGGCGAATTGTGGCGGCGTGGTTTCCCACGGCGGAACGTGGACGCGCATCGGCCATCTTCAATGCTTCGCAGTATTTTTCTCTGTTCGCGTTCGGAGGACTCTTCGGATGGCTGACCGAGAAGTACGGCTGGCAGAGCTGTTTCTGGTTCATGGGAGCGGCCGGGCTGTTGCTTGCGTTTGTGTGGTCGAAGACGGTGTACAACGTGCCGGACCATCCGATGATCTCGAGGCCCGAGATTGATTGCATCGAGCAGGGCGGCGGGCTGGTCAGCGTGGATCACGGCAAAGGCCCGCGCCGTAATCCGCTGACGTGGACCACGCTGAAGATATTGCTCAGTCAACGGATGCTGGTGGGGATTTACATCGGTCAATTCTGCATTAACACGCTGACGACATTCTTCCTTACATGGTTTCCGTCGTACCTGGTGCGCGCACGGCACATGACCATTCTTCAGGCGGGATTCGCATCGGCATTGCCGGCACTGTGCGGTTGCGTAGGTGGGATCCTTGGCGGGGTGTGTTCCGACTGGCTTCTTCGCCGGGGATATTCTTTGACGTTCGCGCGCAAGGCGCCGATTGTCGCGGGAATGCTGCTTTCAGTAACGATGATTGCATGCAACTACACAAGGGCGCAGACGGTGGTGATGGTGCTGATGTCGCTGGCTTTCTTTGGCAAAGGTTTTGGCGCGCTGGGTTGGACGGTGATCTCCGATACCTCTCCGAAGGAACTTGTGGGAGTGAATGGCGGAGTCTTCAATCTGTTCGGCAACCTCTCGACGATTACGACGCCGACGGTGATCGGGATTTTGGTTGCTAAGTCCGGATCATTCAATAGTGCGCTGGTTTTTGTCGGCCTCACCGCGCTGGTTGCGATCTTCAGTTACCTGGTGATTGTTGGCGAGATCAAGCGGGTTGAGCTGCATCCTTCGCCAGGAGCGGTGTGAGGCAGATATGGCCGAGTTGCCAATGAATCTGGCGGAAGCAAGCATAGGGAGCGGACCGACGCCGCGCGTCACCGGCATGTTGGTGATTCCCGTGGCGGGGCACGACTCGATGCTGCTGAACCTGAGCGGCGCTCATGGACCATTCTTCACGCGCAATATCGTGCTGCTGACGGACGATTCGGGTCGCACCGGAGTTGGCGAAGTTCCCGGTGGGGAGAAGATCAGGCGCGTGCTTGAAGGCTCGCGGCCGCTGGTTGTGGGCCAGACACTGGCTGCGTATAATGCCATTCTGAATGCTGTGCGGGTGCGCTTCGCGGGCTTCGACAAGGAAGGCCGGGGCGCGCAGACTTTCGATCTGCGCACCACGGTGCATGCTGTGACCGCGATCGAGGCGGCGCTGCTCGACCTGCTGGGGCAATTTCTTGAGTTGCCGATGGCGGCGCTCCTGGGTGAAGGCCAGCAGCGATCGAGCGTAGATGTTCTCGGCTATCTATTTTTTATTGGCAATCGACAGAAGACGAACCTGCCGTATCGCAGCGAGCCGGATGAAGGCGATGCATGGCTGCGGCTGAGGCATGAAGAGGCTCTGACTACCGACGGAATTTTGCGGCTGGCAGAGGCTGCTCATGAGCGTTACGGGTTCCGCGACTTCAAACTCAAGGGTGGCGTGCTGGCGGGCGTGCAGGAGATGGAGACCGTTGCCGCGCTCGCGGGGCAATTTCCGGATGCGCGCATTACGCTGGACCCGAACGGCGCGTGGTCGCTCGATGAGGCGATTGCGCTGTGCAAGGGGAAGCAGGATGTGCTGGCGTATGCGGAGGATCCGTGCGGGGCGGAGCAGGGTTTCTCCGGCCGCGAGATTATGGCGGAGTTTCGGCGCGCTACCGGGCTGCCCACTGCGACCAATATGATTGCAACCGACTGGCGCGAACTGAAGCACGCGGTCCAACTGAACGCCATCGACATTCCGCTTGCCGATCCGCATTTCTGGACGATGCAGGGCTCGGTGCGCGTGGCGCAGTTTTGCCGCGAGTGGGGCCTTACGTGGGGCTCGCATTCCAACAATCACTTCGACATTTCGCTGGCGATGTTTACGCATGTCGCGGCAGCGGCTCCGGGAAGGATCACCGCCATCGATACGCATTGGATTTGGCAGGATGGACAGCGGCTTACCAGGGAGCCACTGCAGATTCGCGATGGCAGGATTGAGGTTCCGGACCGTCCGGGGTTGGGCGTTGAGGTTGATATGGAGCAGATTCAACGCGCCCACGCGCTCTACAATACGATGGGGTTAGGCGCGCGGGACGACGCGGTCGCGATGCAGTTTCTGGTGCCGGGATGGAAATTCAACCCGAAGCGGCCCTGCCTGGTTGCGTAGGTTTTTCCGCGGGAAGGGCTTGGCCGTACCATAGATGAGATGGAGGGAATTGGGATGGCAATTGCCGAGATGACGCTAACTGGAGAGATGTTGATTGGTGCGCACACGGTGCGCGGCACGTCGGAAACGATACACGCGGTGAATCCTGCAACAGGTGCGGAGATGGAGCCGGCATTCGGCGGAGGATCGGCGCGCGATGTGGACGCTGCATGTGTGCTGGCCGAGGCGGCTTTCGATCCTTATCGCGCTGTAAGCCTGGAGCGGCGGGCTAAATTTCTTGAAGCGATCGCGCAGGGAATTCTCGATCTGGGCGATGAGTTGGTGGAACGCGTGATGAGCGAATCGGGGCTGCCGCGCGGAAGGGTGGAAGGCGAACGCGGGCGCACAGTAGGGCAGTTGCGGCTCTTTGCTTCTCTTGCGCGCGAAGGCCGCTGGCTCAATGCAACGATCGATCCGGCGCTGCCCGAGCGCAAGCCGTTGCCGCGCGCGGATCTCCGCGCACAGAAGATTCCGGTGGGCCCGGTCGCGGTTTTTAGTGCGAGCAACTTTCCCCTCGCGTTCTCGGTTGCGGGAGGCGATACAGCCGCCGCGTTTGCCGCGGGTTGCCCCGTGGTTGCGAAATCGCATTCATCGCATCTCGGAACCTCCGAACTGGTTGGGCGAGTCATTCAAAAAACGGTGGCGGACTGCGGGCTGCCGGAAGGCGTATTTTCGCTTCTGGTCGGCGGCGGTGCGACAGTCGGCGAGGCGCTGGTTCAGCATCCTGCGATTCAGGCGGTTGGGTTCACCGGTTCGCGCCACGTCGGCCGAAGGCTGGTTGCGCTGGCTGCGGGGCGAGAGGTTCCCATTCCCGTGTATGCGGAGATGAGCAGCATCAATCCCGTGTTTCTGCTTCCTGGCGCCCTGGCGCAGCGGGCGGAGACGATTGCACAGGGCCTTATCGATTCGGTCACGCTCGGCACCGGACAGTTCTGTACCAAGCCCGGGATTGTCATCGGCATTGCGGGTCCGGACTTCGAACGCTTTCGCGCCGCTGCACAATCCGCCGTTGAGGCGAAGACTGCAACCACCATGCTCAACTCCGGCATTCATCGCGCTTATTGCCAGGGGACGGATCACTGGGCAAAAGACAGCGGCGTCAGCACGGTGTCGACGGGCGCGGCCTCGCCGTCGGGTTCATATGCAGGCCAGCCGAAGCTATTTGCGACGAAGGCGAAGCATTTTCTTGAGTCTCCGAACCTGCTGGATGAGGTGTTTGGTCCCGCGGCGTTGCTGATCGAATGCGGAGGCACGGATGAAGTTCTCGCCGTCGCGAAGTATCTTAACGGCCAACTGACGGCGACACTCCACATCGAGGAGCAGGACTTCGCGCTCGCGCGGACCCTTGTACCGCTGCTCGAACGCAAAGCTGGCCGCGTTCTGGTGAATGGATTTCCCACCGGCGTTGAGGTGACCTATGCGATGGTGCATGGCGGGCCACCACCGGCGACCTCCGATAGCCGCGTCACCTCGGTTGGTGCGATGTCGATTGAGCGCTTCCTTCGGCCGGTCTGCTATCAGAGCTTTCCCGCGGCATTGCTGCCGGAAGCGTTACAAGATGCAAACCCGAACCATTTGTGGCGCCTGGTCGACGGGAAAATAACGCAGCCGTAGCGACATTTGCAGTAGCAACACGAGGAATCATTCGATGATCACCGAAACGACGTTGCGCCCCTTGTATGTGCAGGTCCATCCGCAGGACACGGTGGCCATCATCGTGAACGAGGGGGGATTGCTGGCGGGCACGCAGTTCGATTCGGGGCTGACTCTGATTGAAGATGTTCCCGAGGCGCATAAAGTAGCGCTGGTTGACATCGACGCCGGAGAGCCGATTCTTCGCTATGGCTCCGTCATCGGCTACGCGGAGAGCACTATTGCAAAAGGTAGCTGGGTGCATGAGGAGCGCCTGCGCCTGCCGGTCGCTCCGTCGCTCGAGAATCTTCCACTTGCGACTGCGGTGCCGCAAACCCTGCCGCCTCTTGAGGGCTATACCTTTGAGGGCTTTGTCAACGATGACGGGTCAGTTGGGACGAAGAACATTCTTGGCATTACGACAACGGTGCAGTGCGTTGCCGCGACGGTAGACTTCGCGGTCAAGCGCATCAAGGCGGAGATTCTGCCGCGGTTCCCGAACGTCGATGACGTCATTTCGCTCACGCATAACTATGGCTGTGGCGTTGCGATCGATGCATCCAGTGCCGACATTCCCATCCGGACGCTGCGTAATCTGAGTCTGAATCCAAATCTTGGCGGTGCTCCGATGGTGGTCAGCCTGGGCTGCGAGAAACTGCAGCCGGTGCGTCTGCTGCCCTCCAACACGCTGCCGATACTTGGAGAAGCACCTTACGTCGTTCGCATGCAGGACGAGCAGCACCACGGCTTCGGCGAAATTGTGGCCGCCATCATGGAGCTTGCGGAGAAGCGCCTCGAACAACTAAACGCCCGGCAACGCGTGACAAGGCCTGCATCGGATCTCGTTGTCGGCCTCCAGTGCGGCGGCAGCGATGCCTTTTCCGGCGTTACGGCGAATCCTGCGGTTGGCTACGCGTCGGACTTGCTCGTGCGGGCGGGAGCTACCGTGATGTTCTCTGAAGTCACCGAGGTCCGCGACGCCATCCATCTGCTGACCGCGCGCGCCGCTGATGAGGCGGTCGCACGCGACCTCATCCGAGAAATGGCGTGGTACGACGAATATCTGGCTCGTGGCGGAGTCGATCGCAGCGCCAATCCCAGCCCCGGCAATAAGAAGGGCGGCTTGACCAACATCGTGGAGAAGGCGCTTGGCTCAATTGCGAAGGCTGGCACCAGCGCCATCGCGGGCGTGACCGGGCCTGGTGAACGCGTGCGTAAGAAGGGGCTGATCTTCGCCGCGACTCCTGCGAGCGACTTTATCTGCGGGACCCTGCAACTGGCCGCGGCGATGAACATGCACATCTTCACCACCGGTCGCGGAACTCCGTATGGGCTGGCCATGGTCCCGGTGATCAAAGTCGCCTCGCGTTCTTCGTTGGCGGAGCGATGGGTCGATCTCATCGATTTGGATGCCGGCTCGATCGCTACCGGGGATGCCACCATCGAAGCGGTCGGCACACAACTCTTCAAGATGGTGCTCGATGTGGCCAGCGGCCGCAGACAGACGTGGGCTGATCACTGGGGGCTGCACAACGACCTTGCGGTGTTCAACCCGGCGCCGGTTACGTAGCTCGTCTTACCGTGCTACTTTTCGCTCTGTTGCTTCGCCGCAATCTCTTCGAGTTGCCGTCTCCAATCCAGCTCTTCCACAAATCCACGGCTCGATCTCCACTCTTCCTGAACCTTGACGAACAGTTCCAGGAAGACGCGTGTGCCCAGCAGTCCTTCGATGTCCTTGCGTGCC
>DASWCA010000028.1:0-1853 GCA_036390355.1 Acidobacteriaceae bacterium | reverse complement strand
GTTAGGCTTCACTCGCTTGCTTGCGGCCTCCGAACATCGCCGGCTCGGGTGACAGTACGTGATTCGAGTCGAATTTCTTCTTGGCCTCTGAGAGCCGTCGCCATACGTCAGGGCCGAAGTGAGCTTCCCATTCTGCTGGCGATATGACCATTGAGTAGGGGCCGTAACGCTTCCCGCCCACCGCGGTCATTTTCGCGAGCAGCTCGCGGTTGCTGGCCAGCAGCGCCGACAGGGCTGCCTGATCGCCGACAGGCGCGCTTCGGAACAACCAGAGCGAGAACATCTGGTTTTCGTTGGGGACCTTCAATAGCGGTCGGGTAAACCGGCGGGTGTTCAGCGGCCAGAAGGAGAATCGGTCAAATGTGTTCAAGTTCGGCGGCAGTGAGAGGATGGCGGAGACATAGTCTTTGGTCGCCGAAGCTGGAATCCACATTGCAATGACCGGGCTGGGATGCGAGGCACTTCCACTGGAGGCCGCGGCTGCCAAACGAGTTGCATTGCGGTACAGATAATCCAGATATGTCATCCGCACCGGCGCCGCGGCGGAGTCGAATCGCAAGCCCGAATCGAGGAAGGTAAGACTCGGTTCAGCGGGTGGCGTGAAGAACTTCCCTACCTGCATAATAAAGCTCCACCTGCCATCCATCTTCTGGATTACGTTTCCGTATTGGTGATCGAAGCGTCCGTCCATCGCTAACTGCGCTTGATCCGCGATGTACTTCTCGAGGTCGTCGTAGATCAGATTGTGGAGCAGCACATGGCTGGGCGCAGGCATGAGACGGATTCTCGCGCGAACGATGATCCCGCACTGGCCCAGGCCGGCTAGCACCATGTTGAATAGCTCGCTATCACGATCGGCCGAACAAGTGACTAAACGACCGTCGCCCGTCACGACATCGAGTTCCGTGACATTGTCGACCTGCGCGCCGTAGTGTTGGCTGGTGTTGCCCAGCCCGCCCGCGCTCAGCGTTCCACCAACCGCCAGTCCCATGAAGTCCAGCAAGACCGGTGGGGTCAGGCCTTTGCCGAGAGTTACCCCGGCAACTTGTCCCCATAACGCGCCGGGCTGAGCATCGACGCTTTCGGTGGTGGGCGCCTGAATGGCATTGAGGGTACTCGAGTCAATCACAATGCCCGCCTCAGCCTGTGTCTGACCATACCGCGAGTGGCCTTGACCCTTGATCGCGACCTTGAGCGAGTGCTGGTTCGCGTACTGCACCATCTTGATGACATCCCGAACCGAGCCTGGTCTGAGCACCGCCGCGGGAACTCTGTGAAAGAGGTTGCCGCCATCGACGGCGATTGCCTTCCGGGATGCTTCATCGAAAAGCAGAACTCCGTCCAGCTTCGACACGCCCGCAAACGGCTGAGTTGCGGCTTGCGCTTGTGCAACCCAAGAGCGCGTGTGTGGATTGAAGCCGATTACAGTCGCTGCGCCAACGGCTGTTTTTATAAACTTGCGACGGGATAATTGCTCGTTCATGTTCTCCCTCCCTGGCCTCCCCCGATGATCACGGTCTCGACCCGTTCAGGCACGGAACGTCCTAGGCGTGCTCGCGCGCAACTCGCGGAGCACTACTCCGGTTTCATCCCGGCCTCGCGAGCGGCGCTGCCCCAATCGACGAGTTGTTGCTTGAGAAACACGGCAAACTCCTCTGGCGTCGAGCCGCTGGCCTCGACCCCGAGCTTTTCAAACGGCTCGCGCACTACCGGGCGTTGCAGGATGGCATTCACTTCGCGAGAGAGCCGGTCGACGATTTCCTTCGGCATTTTCGCCGGTCCGAAAAGACCCTGCCAGATAACGACGGAAAGCTGCGGCATCCCCGCTTCGGCTATCGTCGGCACGTCCGGAA
>DASWCA010000027.1:0-9774 GCA_036390355.1 Acidobacteriaceae bacterium | reverse complement strand
TCGTCGGCTTTCTCCCCTTGCGACACTATGGGCGCCCCATTCATGACAGCTTCATCGTCATCGGTGAGTTCCAGGAAAGATTGAGCCGCAGCAGCATTCCCATCCTGGTCCACAGCGCATTTTGCTCGAACGATCTGTCTCGTAAGCCGTGCAATGTGCGTGGTAGATTTGCAGATGTTCCGCAAGTCTACCGCTTCGGGCCGGTACTCCCCATGCCACACTTCCGCTGCTTTCTCTGGCGCTCGGTGCTTTCCCTCCTGTGCGTTTTTCCAGGCGTCTGCGCCGCGCAGGCCGGACAGCAGTTCCTCAATGTGCCGGAGGTAGAGCCAACCGGCGGCCGCGTCACCAGCTTTTTGACCGGTACCTTCCAGAACCCGCCCGACTCGACCGACATCCTCTACATCGGCGCTCCCACCGTCAGCGGCACAAGCTCTACGATCGTTGCCGGGGTTCTGCTCTACCACCAGGGCTTCAACAATATCGCTCAGAACCGGATCACCTTCCAGAATGTCTCGAACGCGGTGGCCACGCTCGGCGATTTCGACAGCGATCAACATACCGACTTCGCTTTCGCGCTTACGCCGGTATCCGGCCACACAATCACCTTCTGCGTCTATTACGGCACCGGCGCAACGGCCTTGAGCCAGCAAAGCGCCTTTTCTGGCAGTAGCAAGGACGGCTGTGCCGGATTCACACCGCTAGGCAGCAATCCGCCCAACCTGGCGTACATCGCCGCAGTCAAGCCCCTGCCCGGCGCGCTTCCGGAGTTGCTCATTGAAGACGCGGCCAACAACATCCTCTACATCTTCATCTTCTCCAACAGCGGTGCCACGGGAAGCAATGGCCTCTTGACCGGCTTCGCGCTCAGGTCCTTCATTATGCTGGCTCATGGCGCCGGCCCCATCTCCACAGGCGATTTCAACCGTGACGGCAAGAACGACATCATCGTCAACGGGCAGACCAACTTCGCCGCCGACGTCTACCTCGGCGACGGCAATGGCGGGTTCCCCACCGGTAATAGTTACATCTTTTCAAATCACGTTCACTCGTTGCTGATCGAGGACATGGATCTGGACGGAATTCCCGACATGGTCGTCGAGGCGGACAGTGGCGTCATCGAGATACACAAAGGCATAGGCGACGGTACGTGGACACCCGCCAGCGTAGGCGGCACGGCTGTCGGCGTTGGCGTCGACGGCTTCTCCGGCAACGGAGGTCATCTTGCCGCCATCAACCCCACCACGCTCGACATTCTCACGACGACTCCCATTGGGCTGAGCGTGCTTCACAACAACGGCGGCCTGAATTACTCCCTGAAGGGCATCTACAACATTGGCCCGGGGCGCACATCCTTCGCGCTGGTCGACTTTTTCAACGATGGGCATCTGGACCTCGCCGTCGATTCCGCAGAGGGCATCGCCATCGTCCCGGGTGATGCCAACGGCGATGGCGGCTTCCAGACATCGAGAGCCTACGCGGCGTTGCTGCCCGCACTGAGCGCGACCGTCGGTAGATTCCGTAACGCGCAAAACAGTCTCGATGTAGTGGTCGCGACCGGCGCGACGCAGGCGCAGTTGCTTACAGGCAATGGCGATGGAACATTCGACACGTACCCCGGTCCGGTCGATAGCGGTCCCGGCCCCGCCAACGTCCCCGCAACCCTTTGGTCGAACATCCTGTCGGGCGACTTCGACGGGGATGGAAAGCTGGACATCCTCTACTCATTTACCGGCCTTCCGCAGCCCGGGCCAAGCGGGAGCACCTTCCCCGTCCTCTACATCCAGTACGGCAATGGAGACGGCACGTTCGGATCGTCCGGGTTTTCCTGGTCTCTCGGTGCGGTGCCGGGTGTCAATAGCAGCATCCTCTACCCTGAGAGCGCGGTTGGCGATTTCAACGGCGACGCCGTTGCCGACATAGCCAACAGCGGTGCGGAGATAGAAGGCGATCTGCTGGGAATCAGAGGCTCCCACGGCCTAAGTGCAGGGCTCGTCTATGCGGACCTGCCCAACCCCGCCTTCAACCAGGTCGCAGCAGGCTTCTTCAAGGTAAATCGCACGAGCAAGCAGGACCTCGTCTTCCAGCTTGGCTCGAACTTCAGCACATACGTGAACAGCGGCGATGGCATACACTTCACGGGGAAGGGCGGGCTCTTCGGAGCCGCCGCGCCGCATTACGCCAGCACCGTGCTGCTCACGGACGTTGACGGAGACGGCAATGGCGACGTTGTCGTCGTCTACTACACCGCGAATCCCATTGGCGGAGGGCCGGTCGCGCCGAATCAGCTCTACATCTGGTACGGCAACGGAGACGGGACGTTCGGCGCTCCGCAGATCATCAACCTGAGTCGCGACTACTACCTCGGCGCGGTTGCGGACATGAACGGAGACGGTCGCCCAGACATCATTCTCAGTGACGGCTCGCTCGTCGGCATCCTCTACAACCAGGGCAGCCGCAGCTTTGGCGGCGAGCAGCACTTCCTCGCCGGGCAGGGCGTCAACTCGCTCTCCGTCGCGGACGTAAATGGCGATGGCGAACCCGACCTGATCGTCGCCAACGGCGGCATCACCATCTCGAATCCCATTGCGCTTGGCGGCGCGACCCAGTCATCGCTCGCCCTCACTCCCAACCCGGACGTGAACACCGGTGGCATCACCGTGCTGCTGAACAACATCGTCAGCAAGCCGGTCACGGGAACGCTGGCCGCAACGCCCGAGCCCAGCAACTTCCAGGCGACATTCACGCTGACCGCAACCCTCACGCCAAGCACCGGCGTTCCGCCGCCAACCGGAACCGTACAGTTCTCCATCGACGGAACTGCCGTCGGCGCCCCGGTCATTCTCGTAGCTGGAACAGCGGCATCGACCGCCTCCACCACCATTCCCGCAGGCAACGCCTACATCACCGGAACGCACACCATCGCCGCAGCCTACTCCGGCGACACTCTCAATTCGCCGACCAATCTCTCCGGCAGCCATGTGATCCAGGGCGGCGCCACGACCACCGCACTCAACCTTTGTGTTGGCCCCACGCCGGCCTGCCCGTCCAACGGATTCGTCTCCCCGCCATTCGTTCCGGCGCTGACCATGGTTTATGGCCAGACCTACAACGGCACCGCCACAGTCACCCCCAGCGACGCAAACCCGCTGACGGGCACCACTCAGTTCTTCGACCTGTACAACGGAGTCTCGAACCTGCTGTGTACGCTTCAGACCCAGACCGGCGGCACCTGCCCGCCCAGCGTCGGAAGTGGCGCACAGGTTGGTGTCCATGTCTTCACCGCGGTCTACGTTCCCGGCCCTTCCGACACTCACACCGGATCAACCTCGCCCACAGTCACCATCACCGTAACCCAGGACACCAACACAGCGACCCTCACCGGCTCGCCCAACCCCTCGCCCGTTGGTCAGCCCGTTACCTTCACCGCGACGTTTACTGGAAATGCCGCACCGCCCACAGGCGCCGTCACGTTCCTCAATGGGGGTGCGGCGATCGGCACCGCCACTCTGACTCCAGGCGCCACCGGATTCTCCAGCACCGCGACGCTAACAACTTCAACCCTGCCCGTTGGGACAGACCCGATCACGGCAAGCTACGCGGCCACCCTGAGCTTCGCCGCAGCGACTACCCCGGTCTTCAACGAAGTCATCACCCCGCTGCCGACGGGCAGCTTCACCCTCACCGTGACACCCAACCCCGCAACCACCGGCGTCGGCTTTGCCACTGCCCTGACGGTGAAGGTGACCGCCAACAACGGCTTCGCGCAGGCGGTCACATTGGCATGTGGCACGATGCCATCCGAGGCGACCTGCATCTTCGTCAACCCGACGATCGCCGCGGGCGGAGGCTCCACCACGCTGTTCGTGAACACCACTGCACCCCATACCTGCGGTACCACGCAGCCTTACTTCCTTGGATTGAATGGTGGCAGCAGCATCGGCGGATCAGGCCTGGCGCCACTCGCGCTGCCTGCGCTCGCGGGCGTGGCCGTGATGTTCATTCCCGGCAAGCGCCGCTGGCTACGCGCACTGGTCGCCATGATCGCAATCGCCGGAGCCACTCAGATCACAGGATGCGGCAACTGCACCGACCTCGGCACACGCCCCGCAACCTACACGTTCCAGGTCACTGCCACAGCCGCCGCCGGCCCCGCCGAAGTCGAGGCCCAGACGGTGACGCTCAAAGTCACCATTTGAAGGTTCGCAGGCGCGGTCAGGACCCCTTCATCAGTTCTGGATGTTTCTCGTTCAACCAGGCGACCGTGCTCTGTTGCAATTCACCGGCAATTTTGATTGCTTGTTCAAGCTCCTGTTGCGAAACATTGCCGGCTGAATCGTAGCTCAACGCATTTCTCTTCTTCGAGAAGACCTTCATCTTCTGAATCAGTTTCGGATCGGCTTTGAGAGTCAGTTCCAGGGATTCGACGACTTTCTGATGATGCCCTGCCTGCACCTTCGTGCGATAGCCGCTCGCGCGCAAGGCAATATTGGCGGCCGTTAGCGCGGCACTGAATGCCGCCTGGAAGCGAAGATCATCGGAGATGGCCTCTACTTTCGCGTCCTTTAGCGCGCGAGTGACGATGCTGAACAGCGCCGCGATCTCTGCCGCGCTCGATGGCTCGGCCTTGAGCCAACCGTATTGAACCCAATTTTCCAAACTCAACTTCATCTCCGATCAGGAATACGGTTTTGCTCCGCACCACCGAGTTCAAGAAGTGATTTCCTCTTTGAAGCTTGGACTTGAACTCTTTCAGAGAATAGACCGTTGGATTGACCGGACGCCCGAGGTCGCGCTCCGCGGGAGCCAGATGAGTCAATATTTCGTCCAGGGTCACTTCTCCAATCACCATCAAGTCGACATCGCTCCCAGCCTGCTCCTCCCCTCGCGCCATCGATCCATAGACAAAGGCGAACGAGATCTGTTTTTCGAGAGGCGCCACCGCGGAGCGAAGCAGATGGAAGATTCCCGCAGTCTTTGCGACGAGGGAATGCAGTTCCGGAAATACCGGATGATTCGAGTTCGCTTGATAGAACACCTGTCTTCCGACAGTCGAGCGGTCGATCAATCCAAACTCAGAGAGTGTTTCCAGTTCTCGCTGGACAGAGCCGAGGCTCGTACCAATCTGTCTTGCGATCTGACGGACAAAGAAGCTCCTGTCCGGAGTTCCGTAGAGAAGCGCCAAGACGTGGCCCCGGGTTTGTCCGAAGAGCAGGTTGCCCAATGTTTTCACACTCGTTCTCATAATGAGTACAAATGTACTCATTATGAGAACGATAGGCAACTATTTTCTGGCAGACGCCGTCCTCGCCGCGTCTCACAACCAGCAACTGACAACCAGCAACTGCCTTTACGCATACATTCCCCGCAGCCGGGTCGTATACGCTACGCGATCGATCGCCAGCATGTACGCGGCGATGCGGTTGTTCACGTTGTGCGCCTGGGCATACGCGATGACGTCGTGGAAGCTCTCCGTCATGATCAGGTCGAGCCGCCGGTTCACCTCAGCCTCGTTCCAGAAGTAGCCCATGCGGTCCTGCACCCACTCGAAATAGCTCGCCGTCACGCCGCCCGCATTCGCCAGAATGTCGGGGATGATGAAGACGTTCTTTTCGGCGAGAATGTCGTCGGCCACCGTGGTGGTCGGCCCGTTTGCGCCCTCGCACAGAACGCGGCACTTCAGGTTGGCGGCGTTGCGGCTGGTGATCACGTTCTCGGTCGCCGCCGGAATCAGGATCTCGCACTCGCGCGTAATCAGCTCGGCCGGATCGACCGCTTCCGCTCCCGCGAATCCCGCAATCGAGCCGGTCTGCTTCTTATGCCGCAGCAGCGCGTTCACGTCGATGCCGTTGGCGTTCACCAGCCCGCCGTCCATCTCCGCGATGCCCAGGATCGTGTAGCCCTTCTCGAACATCAGCTTCGCCGCATTCGAGCCCACATTGCCGAAGCCCTGGATGATGACGCGGCAGCCCGCAATCGGCATATCCAGATGCTTGGTCGCGTGGTCGCACACAATCGAGATGCCGCGGCCAGTCGCTTCCAGCCGCCCGCGCGATCCGCCCAGGTTCACCGGCTTACCCGTCACCACGCTGGTGACGGTCTGGCGCATGTGCATGGAGTAGGTGTCCATCATCCACGCCATCGTCTGATCGTTGGTGCCCGCATCCGGCGCTGGAACGTCTTTCTCCGGCCCGATGAACTCCATCAGCTCCGCGGTGTAGCGGCGCGTCATCCGCTCCAACTCGCCCTGCGACATCGTTTGAGGGTTGCAGATCACTCCACCCTTCGCTCCGCCGAACGGGATATTGGCTACCGCGCACTTCCACGTCATCCAACTCGCCAGCGCGCGCACCTCGTCCAGGCTCACATCCGGCGCATAGCGGACGCCGCCCTTGCTGGGTCCGCGCGAGATCGAGTGCTGCACGCGGTAGCCGGTAAACACCTCGACCCGGCCATCGTCCATCTGCACCGGGATGTGCACGATCAGCTCGCGCGTCGGCGTGCGCAACACCTTCCAGATGCCTTCCTCCAGGTTCAGTTTCTTCGCGGCATAGTCGAACCGTGCCTCCTGGGCCAGCCAGGGATTCATCTCGTCCTCGAATGAAACTACAGCTTTAAACCCTACGGTTTTCCTTCGTTCCGCCGCTTCTTTCCGTTCTGTTGCCGGTACCAGTGATTCCGTTGCCATTCGTTGCTCCTGTCTCGTTCGGGCGCTGGCCCAAACCCCGTGGAGTATAGGCCTTTGGTTGCGACTCAAACAAGCATCGAAAGGTAACCAGTTGCCGCCTCGGTACTCCCCGGATTGGATGCAGTCTAGGCCTGCCGATGACCCACAAAATATGCCACTTTCGGGCCATTCACGGAGATCGGCTGAAAACACTAACGCAGGCCCGCAAGTATGATGGAATCACCGTCATGTCAGCCGCATCCCAAGCCCTGCCATCCTCCCGCGATTTCCTCAAATTGAGCCGCGAGCACACCCTCGTCCCCGTCTACCGCACCGTCACGGCCGACCTCGAGACCCCCGTCTCCGCCTTCCTCCGCATCGCATCCGAGGAGCCCGAAGCCTTCCTCCTCGAGTCCGTCGAAGGCGGCGAGCACGTCGGCCGCTACACCTTTATCGGCATCGAGCCGTACAAGAAGATCGTCTCCCGCGGCACGTCGATTACGGTTGAAGAAGACGGCAAGCGCCGCGTCTTCGAGGGCGACATCTTCGCCGAACTGAAGCAGGCCCTCAGCGGACACACGCCCGCGCGCCTGCCCGGCCTGCCGCCCTTCACCGCCGGCGCCGTCGGCTTCTTCTCCTACGACGTCGTCCGCCAGATCGAACGCCTCCCCTCGCTGGCCAAAGATGAACTCGGCGTTCCCGACGCATGCCTGATGTTCTTCGACCAGGTGCTCGCCTTCGATCACGTCAAGAAGGAGATCCACCTCATCGTCACAGCGGATCTGTCTTCCCGAAATTCGGGCACCCCATCGAAGCCAGGTGCCCCATCCATGCAGTCACATCGCATGGGTGGGATGAAGGACGTCAACGCAGCCTACACCCGCGCCATCAAGCGCCTCGACCGCCTGGAAAAGCGCCTCGCCCGCGCACTCCCCAAGCCCGCAAAGAAGAAAGCCCACGGTAAGCTCAAACTCACGCCACGCACGCCCAGGGGCACCTTCCTCAAGTCCGTCGCGAAGATCAAGGACTACATCGCCGCAGGAGACGTCTTCCAGTGCGTGATCTCGCAACGCTTCGACTGCGTCCCTGGGGTCGCCCCCTTCGACATTTACCGCGCCCTGCGCATCGTCAACCCGTCGCCGTACATGTACTTCCTCCGCTTCGGTCTCGACGCCGGAGTAGCAGCGGGCTTCAGCCCGCGGACAAGCCCCGCGGAAAACGAAGGGGCTTCAGCCCCGGGCTCTGACAGCGCGAACCACTCCGCCATCGCCGACATCGCGCCCCTGAAATCGGGCAAGAAAAAGAAGAAGAACAAGAAACCCAAGCCCAAAGTAGCCCACATCGTCGGCTCCTCCCCCGAACTCCTCGTCCGCGTCCACGGCCGCACCGTCGAGTACCGTCCCATCGCCGGCACCCGCCCGCGCTCCGCCGACGAGGTCGAAGACCGCGCCTTCGAAGCCGACCTCCGCGCCGACGAGAAAGAACTCGCCGAGCACGTCATGCTGGTCGACCTCGGCCGCAACGACGTCGGCCGTGTCAGCGAGTACGGCTCCGTCAAGGTCAAGGACCTGATGTTCGTCGAGCGCTACTCGCACGTCATGCACCTGGTCAGCTCGCTCGAAGGCACGCTCAAGCCCGAACTCGCCGCCATCGACGCCTTCCGCGCCTGCTTCCCCGCCGGCACCCTCTCCGGCGCACCCAAAATCCGCGCCATGGAGATCATCGAAGAGCTGGAACCCACGCGCCGCGGCGTCTACGGCGGCAGTATCATCTACGCCGACTTCAACGGCAACCTCGACTCCTGCATCGCCATCCGCACCCTCTACATGAACGGCGAACAAGGCCACATCCAGGCCGGCGCCGGCATCGTAGCCGACTCCGTCCCCGAAACCGAATTCACAGAGTGCGCCAACAAAGCCCGCGCCGTAGTCCGCGCGATCGAACGCGCACGGCAGTGACCGCCGACACCATCGATCGAAAGCCGAGCAGGTAAAGATGGGTGGAAGAGGCGGCATGAGCATTAAGGACGCGTGGGCCCCATGGACTAACAGTGAAATTGTTCTCTTCCACGGAACCCTTCGTCAGCACGCGCATGCCATCATCGACAACGGTGTCGACGTTTCTGCGGGAGGTGAACGGAAGGACTTCGGCAGAGGGTTCTATACCACCACTTTTCAATGGCAAGCTGAACGTTGGTCGAGAGTGCAGTCAGACCGGAATCAGGGCCGCGCACCGGCGGTTGTCAGACTGGTTCTGGATCGTGAAACCCTAAGCAGACAGGACTCGATCGTTTTCATTCGCGGCACGTTCGATGCCGATGACTACTGGAGTTTCGTTTCACACTGTCGGGATGGCAGGTCGCATAAGCCGTCGTCGGGCGGGTATTATGATGTAACGTATGGGCCTGTTGCGAGCATGTGGCTTGGCCGCGGGAACTCCAGGGTCATCCCGCGATATGACCAGATCGGTTTCCACAGCAACAGGTCACAGGACATGCTGAACGATCGAAGCATATGCCAGATTGGGGTGCTGTGATGGCAGAAACCAAAAAGATGAGTTCGCAACAATTGCGGAGCGCCTATCGGGAAGCGGTGGAGGAATGCCTCGTAACCTTTTATCGGAAGGATAAACGGCAGGCTCACGAATTGGTATCGGATTGGTGGACTCGGTTGTCCAAGTCGCGGGCGCTGCGCTCTGGTCTGTTCATGCATGCTGAGCCGATCGAAACCGCAGCCAACCTCGCCGAACAGAAGGAGGCGCCCATAACGGATCGCAATCGAAAGCTGTACCAGGAGATCTTGGAGAAGGTCTCGCTTCGCGTCTCACTTTACAACCCCGCTCAACTAGCGGCTCACGGCATCGAACCAATTGCTAAGTCGATCGGCCGTCGCATTCGCATTGCGAAGCCAGTTTCCAAGCGGAAGCAGGCTGAGGCGGGTAGCATTGCCCGGAAACGGTATGGAGTCGCATAAGCTCAGGCAGGTCTCCACATTCCATCCGCATCCCCCATCGCGCCCACCCGCATCCCCGCTTTGTGCCATCCCATCCCCACCTCGTGGCATTGAGCACCCCACTCGCCCGTGGCACTCTCTCTGCATGCGAGTCAACCT
>DASWCA010000026.1:0-2867 GCA_036390355.1 Acidobacteriaceae bacterium | reverse complement strand
ATGTTGGCGATGATGTTCGACGGCATGGCGAAGCCGACGCCCTGCGACCCCATGGACTGGGTGTAGATCGCGGTATTCATTCCGATGACTTGGCCGACCATATTTACCAGCGGGCCGCCGGAGTTGCCGGGATTGATGGCGGCGTCGGTCTGGATGAACTTCTGGAACTGGTTGGCGGTACCGTTGGGGCCAGGCTCGTCGATCGAGCGGTTCTTGGCGGAGACGATGCCGGCCGTGACGGTCTCCGACAGGGAGAAGGGGCTGCCGACGGCGAGGACCCAGTCGCCGACCTGCGCGCCGTCGGAATTCCCGAGTTTGACAGTGGGCAGAGGCTCGGGCGCATCGATCTTGATGACGGCAATATCGGTCTCTGGGTCGACGCCGACGACGTGGGCGGGACGGCCGTGTTCCGTGGGATTGTCAGGATCGGTCGAGATCTTGACGAAGATCTTGTCGGCTTTATCGACAACGTGGTTGTTCGTGATGATGTATCCGCGGGAATCGACGATGAAGCCGGAGCCGAGGGCTTCGCGTTCGCCGCCTCCCTGGTCTGTGCCGTCATCGCCCGAGCCTCCCTGGCCGCCGAAGAAGCGGTTGAAAAAGTCCTGCATATCGCCGGGGGCCTGGTTGTCGTCACCGCCGTTGGGTGGTGTGGTCTGGCCGCGGCGGGGACGCTTGCTGAGCGATTGCTTGGGCACCGACACGGTGTTGATGTTGACGACCGCGGGACCGACTTCCTTGGCGATCTTCGAAAATTCGTTCGAAAGCGTTACCGGGCTCGGGATGACGAGTTGCCGGGCGTCGGATGAATCGACGGCCTGCTCTTTGCCGCTAACGTTGCGGGTGAGCAGGGAACCGGCAAGAATGCCGACGGAGAGTGTGGCCAGCAGCGCGAAGGTCGCGGTGAGGCGGTGCTTGCGAATCTGTTCGAGGAAATCGCGCGATGGCTGGTTCGGTGTGTCCATGGGTAAGTGAATCCTCATGCGTACTGGCGTATCTCGGTACGTCCTCTGATGCGGAGATGTTCCTTGAGTATAGTCGGTTGGCCGAAGTGGAGCGGTGCCTGAGCAGGCACACCTAATTGATTAGTTAGACGCAGAACTGGGGAGAACGGTTCCGTTTTCCGGTGATCTTTGGGTAAAGGCTATGGCGCACTTGCGGTGGGCGCCTCGTAGACGGTTTCGCCGTTGACGACCGTGCGGAGAACTCGGGTGTGGAGAAGTTGCTGCGGGGTGGACTTGAATGGGTCACGATCGAGCACGACGATGTCAGCGAGGAAGCCGGGTTCGAGGCGGCCCTTGAGGTGTTCTCGGAACTCGGCGAAGGCGGAGGCCTGGGTGTAGGCGTAGATGGCCTCGTGGAGGGTGATCTTTTCCTGCGGCTGGTAGGTGGAGGTGCCGGCTTCGTTCCGGCGGGTGATGGCGGCGTAGAGGCCGCGGAAGGGGTTGATGGACTCGACGGGATAGTCGGTGCCGAAGGCGAGGGGAATGTGGTGGTCGAGCATGGAGCGCCACGCGTAGGAGTACTTGGCGCGCTCCGGACCGAGGCGCGCGGCGGCCCAGTTCATGTCGGTGAGGAGGTGGGAGGGCTGCATGGAAGCGATGACGCCGAATTGGGCGAAGCGGTCGAAGTCGGCAGGGAGAAGGACCTGGGCGTGTTCGATGCGGAATCGAGGGGCAGTGGGAGCTGGGGCACCTGATTTGTTGGTGGGGACAGCGATCTGCTCGGCAGCCGAGAGGGCGTTGAGGGCCATATGGTTGGCTTCATCCCCAATCGCGTGGAAGCCCATTTGAAAACCTGCGGCAGCCCGCTCGCAGGCCATCTGGTTCAGCTTGGCTTGGTCGTAGCGGGGGAGACCGGAGTTGGTTGGATCGTCCGCGTAGGGTTTCGCGAGGGCGGCAGTGCGCGAACCTAAAGAGCCATCCATGAACCCTTTGAGCATCGTAAGGTGAAGTAATGGATCATTGGTTGGATGGCTGGCGCGGCGAGATTGAAGGACGGCCACTGGCTGGGCGAACTCGAGCCACTCGGCGACGCGGAGGTGCAGCTTTCCGGTGCGTTCGAGAGTCTCCCAGGCGAGAAAGTCCTCCCAGTCGGAGTTGTCCTGGACGCTGGTGACGCCGTGGGCGAGCGCGTCCTGCATTGCGACGGTGAGAGCCTTCTCGCGTTGTTCCGGGGTGGGTGGCGGGATCCTGGCAAACACAAGATTGTTTGCGGCGGCTTCGCGGAGGATGCCGGTGGGATTGCCGGAGGCGTCGCGGTCGATTTTGGCGCCCGGCGGATCGGGCGTGGCGGAAGTGATGCCGGCAGCCGCAAGCGCGGCGGAGTTGGCGACGGCCATGTGCTCGTCGACGCGGCGGAAGATGGCGGGATGGCCGGCGGTGACGGCGTCGATGTCGGCGCGGGTGGGGAGATTTGCGCCGGGCCACAGGGTATGGTCCCAGCCACCGCCGAGGAGCCAGGCTCCGGCGGGTGCGGTGGCGGCGTAAATGCGGATGCGCTGCTGCATCTCGTCTAGCGATCGGGCTCCGGTGAGGTTGATAGCGAGTTGCTGGCGGCCCGCGTTCCCCATGTGGGTGTGAGCATCGTTGAAGCCGGGCATGGCGAACGCGCCATGCAAGTCGATGACTTTGGTGGCGGAGGATTTGAGCTTGAGGATTTCGGCGTCGCTGCCGACGGCGGTGACGGTGCCGCGAGCGACGGCGATCGCGGTGACGCGGGCAGGTGTGGGTGAGGCGTCAGAGGGCTTGAGGTGCGCTCCGGTGAGGAAATCGCCGTGGATATAGAGGGTGTCCGGCGAGGGTGGTTGCGCGTTCGCTGCCATGGCGGCGAGGAAGAGAAGGGCTGTGAGGGGCTTCACTGTTGGA
>DASWCA010000025.1:0-5177 GCA_036390355.1 Acidobacteriaceae bacterium | reverse complement strand
AGTCCGGCGACACCTGGTACGTCTTCGGCTCCGGAGGCCGGCACAACGGTCCCCAACTTCCGATACTCTGCTCCGCCGATCTCCCCGCACCTAACTTCTCCTGGACCCGCTGCGGCAGCGTGTTCCCCTCAATCCCCGCGTGGATACTCGCCCGTCTCCCCGGCGTTCAGGACCTCTGGGCCCCCGACATCTCCTTCGTCGACGGCGAGTACCGCCTCTACTATGCCTTCTCTCTCCTCGGCAAGAACACCTCCGGCATCGCGCTTGCCACCAACAAGACACTCGACCGCACCAGCCCCGACTACGCTTGGACCGATCGCGGCCTTATCCTGGAATCCCGCTCTGGCGACGACTTCAACGCCATCGACCCCAACTTCCTCCGCGACCCGCAGGGTCAGGACTGGCTCGTCTTCGGCAGCTTCTGGACCGGCATCAAACTCCGCCGTCTCGCTCCCGACGGCACCCTCTCCAAACAGGACAAACATACCTACTCGCTAGCCCGCCGCACGGAGCCTCCCGACGCACCCTACGCCGATTCCAGCACACCGGCGGACTGGCAGGCGATTGAAGGTCCCTTTCTCATTCACCACGGCAGCTACTTCTACCTCTTCACTTCCTGGGATCACTGCTGCATGGGCGCCGCCAGCAACTATCGCATCGTCGTCGGCCGCTCCCAGAACATCAGAGGCCCTTACCTCGACCAGGGCGGCAAGAAACTCACCAAGGGCGGTGGCACTACCATCCTCTCCGGAAATACCCAATGGGCCGGCCCCGGAGGCCAGAGCATCTATACTTTCCGCGACGGCACCAGCCTCATCGCCTTCCACGCCTACGATCGGACCACCGGCACACCCTGGCTTCAGATCTCTCCCATACACTGGATCGAAGACTGGCCCCAAATCCAGTTCCCCGACGACTCCTCCGAGCCATCCGCCAGCCCCGAGCCGTCCAAAGCTGCCGCCAACCTATCCCATAACCCCACAACCTATACCCTGTATCCATGAAACGAGTCGCCATCATCGGAGGAGGAATCGCCGGCCTCGCCGCCGCGTACGAAATCGCACGCCTCGCGCGCGACGGAGCGCCAATCGAAGCCGTACTCTTCGAGTCCTCGAACCGACTCGGCGGCCTCATCGAAACCGTCCGCGAAGGAGGCTTCACCATCGAGGCCGGTCCCGACGGCTGGGTCTCCGCCAAGCCCTGGGCCCGCGAGCTCGCCGTCGAACTCGGCCTCGATGCGGACGGCGAACTCATCTCCTCCAACGACGCCACCCGCAAGACCCACATCTTCCTCACCACGCCCGAGAATCCATCCGGCCGCCTCGTCCCCATGCCCGACGGCCTCAACCTGATGGTCCCCACGAACCTCGCCGCACTGGAAGGCTCGCCCCTCTTCACCGAAGCCGCCATCGCCGCTTACCGCGCCGAACCCGCACGCGCCGCCGAACTCCTCGCCACCATCCCCGCGCACGACGAATCGGTCGCCGACTTCACCCTCCGCCACTTCGGCCCCGAAGTCCTTGCCCGCGTCGCCGCACCGCTCCTCAGCGGCGTCTTCGGTGGAGACGTCCGCACCCTCAGCGTCCGCGCCGTCATGCCCGCCTTCGTCCAGATGGAGCGCACCCACGGCTCGCTGATCGAAGCCCTTTCTCGGACCTCGAACCTCGAACCTCGAACCTCCTCCATCTTCACCACGATCCGCAGCGGCCTCGGCACCCTCATCGAACGACTCACCGCCGCCATCCCGCCGCATTGGCTCCGCCTCAACACCACCGTCACCGCAATCGAATTAAGCTCATACCTCACACCTCATAGCTCACAGCTCGCAGATAAGACCGCCCGTCCACCCTGGACCGTCTCGACCTCAACGGCAGGGAAGCGCCTCGCCGCGGAATCCGTTGACGCCATCTTCCTCGCCACACCGCTCGACGCCACCCGCAGCCTGCTCACCGCTCTCGACGCCGTCTCCGCCGATCTCCTCCCCACCGAGTCGAGTTCCGCCGTCCTCGTCGCCTTCGCCTACGCCGACGCCAGCCGCGTCCCACTCCCGCCCGGCTTCGGCTTCCTCGTCCCGCCACCCTCTCAACCAGACACAGAATCGGGTGCCCCGCATCTAGACTCTGAGATGTGGGTTTCCACCGCTCCCAGCCTGCTCCTCGCCGGCACCTTCGCCGACCAGAAGTTCCCTCACCGCGTTCCCCCCAACGGCCGCCTCATCCGAGCTTTCTTCGGAGGTCCCGCCGCCGACCGCATCGCTCGCTGCAACAACGACGAGATCGCCGCCATCGCCCGTCTCGAACTCGCCCGCGTCCTGCACGCCAACGCACCCGTCTCCGGTCCCGCTCCCACGCCGGCGCCCCCGGCTGCGCTCACCGTCGTCCGCCGCTGGCCCAACAGCCTACCCCAATATGCGGTCGGTCATCTCGACCGTGTCGCCGAGCTAGAGTCCCGGCTCCGCGCTTTCCCGGGCCTTACCGTCCTCGGCAATGCCCTCCACGGAGTAGGCATCCCAGACCTCATCCGCGCCGCCCGCCAAGCCGCCCGCGCCACCGCAGCAATCACTCATAACTAACAACTCACAACACACAACTGCTCTACCGCCGCACTACCAGCAGAACCACCCCGTGCCGCGGCACCGGAACCTTCCAGTCATCTCCAATCGCTCCCAGGTCCTTCGCCGCCCAGACATCCCGTGCCTTCACCGGCTTGGGAAACCCCATCTCCTTCAGGTGCAGCCGGATGCCGCGCATCTCGCTAATCGTCTCGCCAAAATTGAAGATCGCCACTGCGGTCGCTCCGTCCTTCAGCGGCTTCGACCAGATCTCCACCGGCCCTTCCGCATACACGCGGTCGCCCTGCTTCCCCAGAGCATCCTGATCGATCGCAATCACCTCTTTGTTCATTAGGATCGACGCAACGTCGGGAGACATCAGAGTCAAGTTGTTGCCGGCTATCAACGGAGCCGCCAGCATCGCCCACAACGTCATGTGGGTTAGATTCTCGTCATGTGTCAGCTTGCCGTTCCCCACCTCCAGCATGTCCGGATCGTTCCAGTGTCCTGGCCCCGCGAACTTCGCCAGGCCTGCCTGTTCGCGCCCAATCAGGCTCATCCGCTCGAAGTTTGCCGAAATGTCCCCCGTCGTCCGCCACAGGTTCGCCCCCACGCTCGGCCCCCAATCCCACACCGAATCCCACCCGTACTGGCACAGGCTATAAACCATCGGCCTGCCGGTCTTCAAAATCGCCTGGTGCATCTTCTCGTAGGCAACCTTCATCAGCTTGTATTGCGCCGGCAAGTCGTTGGGCGCCTGCACAGTCATCACTCCCGAGCGGAAGCCACAAAGATCGTACTTCAGATAGTCAACGCCCCAGTCCGCATAGGTCTGCGCGTCCTGCTCCTCGTGCCCCAGCGAGCCCTCGAAATGCGCGCACGTCTGCCCTCCCGGTGACGAATAAATCCCCAGCTTCAGCCCCTTTGAATGCACATAATCCGCCAGAGCCTTCATGTCGGGGAACTTTTCATTGCTCTGAATCCGCCCCTGCGCGTCCCGGCCAGCCTCCCAAGTGTCGTCAATATTCACGTAGACGTAGCCCGCATCGCGCATTCCCGTCGACACCAGCAGATCCGCCGTGTCGCGAATATCCTTGTCCGTCACCTTGCCGGCGAAGAAGTTCCAGCTATTCCATCCCATCGGCGGAGTGGCCGCCACCGTCTGTGCTTCCCCCGTTACCGCCGCGCCCATCCCCAGGACAACCACACACTTCAACATCCATGACTGCACACGCATCATAAATCTCCGTCGAGAGTTCTCCCGAATCTTATAGGCTCGCCCCGCTACAAGCAACGGCGGTTCCCAATCCCGCACAGCGGTGATCGAAATCACATTTTGACCTCTTCCCGGAGACTAGAATTTCTTTCCGGAACGAGAGGAGGCGCACCATGTCTCATGACATTTTCGTCGACCTGGTAATAGCAACTTTGGTCATCGGCAGCATATTCGGGGCGTCCCACTGGAGGAGGCTCACCGCCAGATTCAGACTGGCCCAGCGCCACCACAGAAACCTCCACAAGTTGTCCCACTAAACAGCTCAGACAGCGAATTCTCGACTCAGCCAACCAGTCTGCGGACGGTGAAGCCGCCCCTGAAACCCATCTCCCCAGAAGATCCCCCAACCGAAGACCCCACACAAGCGGTCACCCAACCTGCAACTGACAACCTGCAACCTGCAACTGTCCTCTTCCCCTCTGCGATTCCCGGCATCTCACCATCGACACGCAGTCGATGGCAGGTCACAGACTTACGAGGTGTAGAATCGGTCTAAATGGCACAAGATAAATTACGAATGATCCCCCTGGGGGGACTTGGCGAGTTTGGAATGAACTGCATGGCCATCCGGTGGCAAGATGACATTATCGTCATCGATGCCGGCCTGATGTTTCCCGAAGAAGAACTGCTCGGAGTCGACATCGTCGTCCCCGATATCAGCTATCTGACTGAAAACCGCGACAAAGTCCGCGCCATCGTCCTCACCCATGGCCACGAGGACCACATCGGCGGCCTGCCCTGGATCCTCTCCGAAATTAACGTTCCCGTATATGGCACCGAGTTCACCCTAGCTCTCGTCGAGGGCAAGTTGGAAGAGCACCGCCTGCTCGAAGACGCCGAGCTGATCGAGCTCCTGCCCGGCCGCCGGATCACGCTCGGACCCTTCTCGATCATGCCGATCCGGGTCACGCACAGCCTGGTGGACTGCGTCGCACTGGCGATCCACACTCCTGTGGGCATCGTGCTGCACACCGGCGACTTCAAGATCGACCTGTCTTCGCCCGACGCCAAGCCCTTTGACCTCCATGCGTTCGCAGAACTCGGCAAACTGGGCGTCCTCTGCCTGCTGCAGGATTCGACCAACGTCGACCGCCCCGGCTACACGCCGTCCGAGCGAGCCGTCCGCCCGCGCCTCGACGAAATCTTCTCGCAGGCCAAGAAGAAGCTCTTCTTCAGTTGCTTCTCCTCGTCCATCCACCGCATCCGCATCGCGATGGAACTTGCCGCCGTACATGGCCGCAAGGTCGCCGTCGTCGGCCGTTCGATGCGCCGCAACATGAACGTGGCACGCAACCTCGGGTACGTGCAGATGCCGGACGAGTCCCTCGTCCGCACCGCCGACCTGGAAGA
>DASWCA010000024.1:0-3785 GCA_036390355.1 Acidobacteriaceae bacterium | reverse complement strand
GGCGCTATCACGAGCAGGCTTGCTTTACCCCAAAGCGGAGCGGGTGCGGTCGCCCCTATTCAAACGGCTCCCGTTCTTCGATCCGCGGGACAAGCTGCAAGTCAAGTACGAGATGCTGCGCGGCCACGAGGTTGATGGTTTGTCGGTTACCGAGGCTGCGGATCAATTTGCTTATACGCGTCAGGGTTTCTACCAGGTCCAGAGGGCTTTTGAGGAAGAGGGAATGGCGGGATAGATTGAGAAAAAGCGCGGACGGCGGGGGCCGGTCAAGTGCACGCCCGAAGTGTTGAAATTCGTGCTGGGGAAAAAACAGGCAGATCCAGAACTGACCGGCCGGGATTTGACGGTGCTGTTGCGCGAGCAACAGGGGGTCGCAGTCCACCGGCGCACGATCGAAAAGATCGTTTCCGGTTTTCCCCGGCGGCCTCGTAAAAAAAAACCGCCGAAAGCCAGACGAAGCCCGGAGGCGCAATGACCCGCCGTTGTCGTTTTGGCAGGTGGGGGGCGAGGTCCAGAGCTGGTACGAAGCCCTGCGAGCAGAGACGCTGGGTGAAGACCCTGTTCAAGTGGACCCGGCCTTGCGCGAGAGATTTGCCGGCACGGGTCTCATCGCCCTGTTTTCCGGTGATGCGCTTCGAAACGCCGGATGGATGCCTCCGTTCCGAATCGAGAGGGAAGGAGCTCGGAAGGATTCATGCTCCCTGCGCACCTTGGTGGAGATCTACGAGCTGATCCTTGATAGGAGTTTGGGAAAACGCCCTTCAAATTCAAGGAGGATAAGCCGTGAAACCTGTCCTTCAACGTGCGGCGATCTACGCCAGAGTTTCTTCGCACCGCCAGCAAAAGCAGGCAACCGTCGAGAGCCAGCTTGCAGACTTGCGTGAACGCGTGGGTCGGGACGGTGTCGGACTGCTAGAGGAACATATCCTGGTCGATGATGGACACAGCGGGTCCTACCTGGATCGCCCCGGTCTGGATCGTCTTCGCGACCTAGTGCACGAAAGAATTATTGACGTCGTCTATGTTCATTCTCCAGACCGGCTGGCCCGTCGTTATGCTTACCAGGCGATCCTGATCGACGAGTTTAACCGGTCGGGCTGCCAGTTGATTTTCCTCAATCACACACCCTCACAGGATCCGGAGGGGCAGCTGCTGGTGCAAATCCAGGGAGTGATCGCCGAATACGAGCGAGCCAAGATCACCGAGAGGCTGCGGCGTGGCAAGCTCCATCGGGCGCGGCAGGGAGTTGTGGTGAGCTGGAAGGCCCCTTACGGTTACCGCTATATTCCGCGCCAGGGAGAAGTGGCAGGAGGCTGGGAGGTCAACGAGGCGGAAGCGCCGGCGATTCCCACCCTGTTTGGCTGGGTGAGAGATGAGGGCATTTCGATTCGCCAGGCCACGCGGCGCTTGAATGCCTCGCTCTGGCGCCCGCGCGGAGGACGGCCGTTGTGGGCGATTTCTTCGGTCCGGGCGATGCTGATCAATCCGGCTTATACGGGGGTTTGCTACTACAACAAGCGCCGCTGGATCGAGAGCGATCGTACTGACAGGCTCTTTCGAAAGAATCGCAAGACCAAATCCGTGCTTCGGCCCCGGGAGGAATGGATCGCGGTCCCGATTCCGGCGTTGATCGACGAGGCGACCTTTACCAGGGTGCAGGAGCAACTGAAGAACAACCAGGCGTTCTCGCCACGCAACTTGCGGCGTGAAGGCGAGTACCTGCTGCGCTGCCTGGTCAGCTGCGGTGTTTGTGGCCATTCGATGGTAGCGGACTCCCAGGGCAGACACACCTACTACCACTGCTCGGGCAATGTGGATCACGTCAGCACTTCAATGCCGCGCCGCTGTCCGGCACCGTTGGTCTATGCTCCGGATTTGGACCGGCTGGTCTGGAAGGAAATGACGTCTCTCCTGAGTTCACCCGAGACCATGCTGGAGGCCTACAAACAGCAGCGGGGCAAGAACGGCTTGCGGGGTCCCGACGTTCTGGAAGCGGAACTTCAGCGGTTGGACGAGCGGGTCGGCGACGTGGAGAGACAGATTCAGCGCCTGCTGGACGGTTACCAGAGCGGTTTCATCTATCCCTCGGAGTTGGCCAGGCGCCGAGCGGCGCTTGAGGAAAAATCGGCCCGATGGACGCAGCAGCGCGAGCAACTCGAAGCCGAGCGGCCAAAGTGGCGGGAGGCTAAAGAGGTTTCCGAAAATCTCTCTCTATTCTGCCAGCATGTAGTTTCGGGGCTCGGCCGCTTCAGTTTTGAGGACAAGCAGCGCCTTCTGCGCAAGCTTGTCGAGCGTGTCTATATCACAGCCTGGCAGGTGAAGGTCAAGCTCACTATCCCACTGTCAACGAAATCAGATTTGACACCACTTGGTTTTCACCATCCCCAAAGCCATCCGCGGCCTGTTTGAACGAGAGCGGCGCCTCCTGGGCCTCCTTTCCCGCACCGCTTACGAGGCCGTCCGCAGGTCTTTCGAGGCGCTATTTGACCGCAAGGATGTTCGCCCCGGCTGCGTCATCTCCATTCAAACGTTCGGTTCGTATGGGGCCAACTTCAATCCGCATTGCCACGCCATCATTTCCGATGGGGTCTGGTCTGCCGAAGGAGCGTTCCTCGAACTCCCCTCCCTCGATACAGCGGCGGTTTGCGAGCTGTTTCGCCGCCTTCTTCTGCGCCGCTTGCACAAAGAGGAACGCCTGTCGGAGCGTTTCATGGAGAATCTTCTTTCATGGGTCCATCCCGGGTTTTCTGTTTTCGCCGGAGAGCCTCTCTCCCCTGAAGATGCCGGGCAACTGGAGCGGCTCGCGCGTTACGTGACGCGCCCTCCGCTTGCAGCCGATAGCATCCGACGGACCAACAACGGCATGCTTGAGATCACCACACCTCCCGATCCCCGCACCGGTGCGACCGTTCGCCTCTTCGATCCTCTCGACTGGATCCACGCCATCACCGCCCACATCCCCGATCGCGGCCGGCATTGCGTGAGGTATTACGGAGCGTTCGCCAACCGCGCACGTGCGCCGAAAGCCTCGAGCGAGCAGCAGACCCCGCCGGCGACAGGCCCTGGCGCATCGGCCCATGCCGCCTCGGAGCTCGTTCAACGACGCCGGGCATCCTGGGCCCGCCTCATCCAGAAGATTTTCGAGGTGGATCCTCTTCTCTGTGTCTGCGGCGCAGAGATGAAGATTGTCTCCATCATCACCGATCCCCGAGTCGTCGATCGGATTCTCAGACACCTGGAGAGTCAGGCGTGCCGCGCCCGGGACCCGTTCGAGCCGCGCGCGCCACCGCGGGCCGGAGGCAATTCCTTGCCATGAATTCCAACGAAGGCCGCTGGAGCATTGGGCTAATCTCGATCCCAAGCTTCGGACGCTCCATGTGTGTCCCAGTGGGGCGCCCAATGTCGCACGAATCCGCTGGGGAGAGAGAATATTTCAGAAGAGAGGTTCCTTGAACCTGCTTTCCGGCCCGCAAAACCGGGTCTCATTGCCCAACAAGGTTGTCACCTCCGCTGGCCTCTCGAGACTTTCCGTTGCGTTCGAGATAGAATGTCCTATAGTTTGACGCCCCCCTTGAAGGTTGCAAGCGTGGCATCGAAGTCCCCGGCCATGAGCCGTGTCCAGTTGTTCGCCGGCATGCCTGATACGATGCCGTCGTAGTCTCCCTGAAATCGCTGGGCCTCCATCAAGCCCTCGTAGCCCCCTGACGAGCACCCGATGAAATACGCGTGTTGTGGAGGCTTCACGTAGAAGGCTTCCGTGATCGCCTTTGCCTTCAGCGCCGTCT
>DASWCA010000023.1:0-8266 GCA_036390355.1 Acidobacteriaceae bacterium | reverse complement strand
ACCGTCGAGCACACCCTGCTGTGCCAGATGAAGCCGGCGGAGGTCATCGGCCGCTGGGGGAATAACGAATTCCTCGTGCTGGCGCATGAGCGTACCGCAGAGCTCTTGGCCGACCACGCGCGACGCCTGGCTGGATTGGCGCGGACAGCGGACTTCCGCTGGTGGGGCGACCGCGTCGGTCTGACCGTGAGTATCGGAGCAAGCCAGGCGGCGGAGACAGATACCCTGCAGTCGATGTTGCACCGTGCCCAGCAGGCAACCCAGGCCAGCAGATATGCCGGTGGCAACCAGGTAACGGAAGGAAGAGGAATCTGATGCTTCCAATCATTGGAATCGTAGTCGTCTTTGGGGCAGTGATTGGCGGATTCCTGATGGAAAAGGGACACCTGCTGGTGCTGCTTCAGCCATCGGAACTGGTGACGATTGCCGGCGCGGCGATGGGTACGCTATTGATCGCGAACCCGATTCACATCGTCAAGGCGATGATTGCAGGCGCACTGGGCGTCTTCAGTTCTTCGAGGTTCAGCAAGGCGCGATATCTCGACACTCTCAAGATGATGTTTGAGCTATGCAACAAAGTCCGCAAGAAGGGACTGATGGGCATCGAGGATGACGTCGAGAAGCCCGCCGAAAGCGAACTATTCAAGAAATATCCCGCGTTCCAGAAGGACCACCACGCACAGGCATTCGTGTGCGATACGCTGCGCACCGCAATTACCGGAGGCGTAGAGCCATTCGACATGGACCAGATGATGGAACTCGACATGGAGATCGCACACCACGAAGTCATGCAGCCCGTAAACGCCCTGAATACGGTCGCGGATGCGCTGCCAGGATTAGGCATCGTCGCCGCCGTGCTCGGTGTCGTCATCACAATGGGATCGCTGGGAGGACCGCCGGAGGAGATAGGCAAGAAGGTAGCAGCCGCCCTCGTGGGCACCTTCCTCGGAATCCTTCTGTGTTATGGCCTCGTCGGACCGCTCGCAGCCAACATGACCAAAGAGGCAGATGGACAAAACTCTTATCTGCATGTTCTTCGCGTGATCATCCTCGCATTTCTGAAAGGGCTGGCCCCAATGCTCGCGATCGAAATGGGGAGGCGCGCAATTCCAGAGCATGTCCGTCCCACCTTCGATGAGATGGAAAACGGGTGCAAGCGGCCATCCGGAGGCGAAGCGTTACCGGTCGATCCCGGTGCAGAAGCCCAACCGGCCGCCGTCAGTGCTGCATAAAGGAGCCTGACCATGCCGCCAAATCCCAAGGCCATCCGGCCGATCATCGTGATCAAAAAGAGAGTCTCCCACGGCGGCCATCACGGAGGCGCGTGGAAGGTAGCCTATGCAGACTTCGTAACTGCGATGATGTCGCTGTTCATCGTGCTGTGGCTCTTGAACTCAACGCCGCAGATCAAGAAATCGGTCGCCGGCTACTTCAACGATCCGCGCAGCAGCGGAAAAGAAACGGGGACGAAGATCCTGGGCGCGGACAAGAGCATCTCGATCGATAAGAAGAACGTCGAAAAGCTGAAAGAGGAGATCGAAAAGGCCATCCTCCAACAGCAAGACTTGAACAAGCTCTCCAAGCAGATAGAAATCACAGTCACCGGGGAAGGACTAAAGATCGAATTGATCGAGGACAAAGGCGGCACCTTCTTCGAGAAAGGCAGCCCCAGGCTCAGCGAAAATGGTGTCGCGCTTCTTCAACTGCTTTCCGCGCAATTGAAGGTGCTTCCAAACCGTCTGCTGATCGAGGGCCACACAGATTCCCAGCCTTATTCGGGCGACACCGGCTACACCAATTGGGAGCTCTCCTCGGATCGCGCCAACGCTGCCCGCCACCTGTTACAGCAAGCGGGCGTCGGCCCAAGCCAGATCTCCCAGGTACGCGGATATGCGGATCAACTCCTGCGCGTGCCATCCAACCCTCTGGATCCATCCAACCGCCGCATCTCCCTCATCGTGCAATGGGTCGAATCTCCATCTCCACCATCCGCACCCAAGCGCTGAAAGCGCGTAACACACCAGCCTGGGCCGAATCTCCATCTCCGCCATCCGCGCACAAGCGCTGAAAGCGCGACATATACCAGCCTGGGCCGAAGGCCCAGGTACGCTGCCCCCCGAAAATCTGAGGGCTGAAGGCCCGACACAAATCGCCAAGGGATCAGGCCATGCTTTTCGTCGCATATGCCTGAGCTAACTGGATCATCATCTCTCGGAGTTTGTTGCGCTACAGCCGATTTTGCTTCCCATTGCACTTTTCGGGCCGTGGAAATTCCCCTCGCACAACGTGCCCGGTGCACATCGGCGGATCAGGTATCCTAGGCACTAGGATGGCGACCACGCCCGCAGCGTCGGCTAGACGCAAGCACATTGAAGTACGAGGAATTGTGCAGGGAGTGGGATTTCGCCCCTTCGTGTACAAGCTCGCCCACTCGCTCGGCCTGACAGGCTACGTCTTCAATTCTTCGTCAGGAGTAACCATCGAGATAGAAGGCGGCGAAGTTGAAGTCGACGAATTTGTAGAGACCCTCCGAGGAGAACCGCCGCAGCTTGCAGAGATCGCCGGGATGGTCGTCTCCGACGTCGCCACCCTCCGCGACACAGGCTTTTCCATTCGTAAGAGCCACGAAGAGCGTGGCGGATTCTCCCTCATTTCGCCTGACGCCGGTACATGCGATGCCTGTTGGCGCGACTTCGGCGACCCGCTCAACCGGCGCTTCGGCTATCCGTTTACCAACTGCACGCATTGTGGGCCGCGCTACACCATCATTCAGGACATCCCATATGATCGCGCGACGACAACCATGTCGTGCTTCACCATGTGCGCTGCCTGCGCGGCGGAATATGCGGACCCGAACGACCGGCGCTTCCACGCGCAGCCAAATGCATGCGGCGTATGCGGACCGTCGCTGGAGTTGGTCGATCGAGGCACGTCGCTCGACAATTGCTCGTTCACGGACAGAGACTCTCTGACAACCATCCGTAAGGCGAGGGCACTCCTCCGCGCAGGAAACATCCTCGCCGTAAAAGGCCTTGGCGGCTTTCTGCTCGCGTGCGATGCAGCCAATGATGCGGCAGTCGCCGAATTGCGGCGGCGCAAGCGCCGTCCCGATAAGCCCTTCGCGCTGATGGCCAGGGATGTGGCGGACGTAAGAAAGTTATGTGGCGTATCGGCGGAAGATGAGGAAGCGCTGCTCGATGTGCGCAGGCCCATCGTGGTTCTGCCGCGACTCGCGACCGCAAACGTATCTGCCGGCGTCGCCCCGGGCAACGATACCCTGGGAGTCATGCTGCCGTACACGCCGCTGCACTATCTGCTGTTCAGCGATTCGCCGGACACGGCCTCCGAGTTCACCTCCCTCGTGATGACCAGCGGCAATCTCAGTGAAGAACCGATTGTCGTTTCGAATGCCGAGGCCATGCGCCAGCTCGAAAACGTCGCGGATTGGTTTCTGCTGCACAACCGCGACATTGCAATGCGCGTGGACGATTCAGTAGTCCGCACCTTCGAAGGCCGCGAACGCGTGCTTCGGCGTTCGCGCGGCTTTGTTCCCCAGACAATCGACTTAGGCATTGAGATGGATGAGGTGCTGGCCTTCGGCGGTGAGTTGAAAAATACGTTCTGCCTCACTAAGGGCCGCTACGCGATCCTGAGCCAGCACATCGGTGATCTCGAGAATTACGAGACCATGCAATTCTTCGAAGAAACGCTTGCCCGCATGAAACACCTCTTCAGGGTCTCGCCACAAGCTGTCGCCTACGATATGCATCCCGGCTATTGGAGCACCCGGCTAGCGCTTTCATCGCCCATCGAGCGAAAGATCGCAGTGCAGCATCATCACGCGCACATCGCCAGTTGCATGGCGGAGAACCACCTGCACGGCAATGTCATCGGCGTCGCCTTCGATGGCACCGGTTTTGGCACAGATGGCAAAATCTGGGGCGGCGAATTCATGGTCGCGGATTTCTCCAGCTTCACTCGCCGGGCACACCTGCGCTATGTGCCGCTGCCAGGTGGCGACGCGGCGGTACGCCAACCCTGGCGCATGGCATTGAGCTACCTGCGCGATGCTTTCGGGCAGAACATACCGGCCGCCATGACGCGCTTTCCCGGGGTAACCGAAAAGCAGCTCGACCTGGTGGACACGATGCTGGCCAGGAGAATCCAGACGGTCGAAACATCCTCGTGCGGCAGGTTGTTCGATGCCGTCGCCGCACTCCTGGGATTGGCTTCGGAGGTGACGTTCGAGGGCCAGGCAGCCATTGCCCTCGAAACCGCCGCGGTTCGCGCATCGAAGAATAGCCGCCGTCTCGACGCGGAACTCTATCCCTTCGACGTCCACGCAGCTTCGCCCATGATCCTCGATCTCCGCGCCACCATAGCGGCGATCGCGGGCGACGTTGCCCAGAGCCGGCTGGCAGAAGAGATCTCCGCCAAATTTCACAACACGTTGGCCGCAGCCATCGTCGAGGTGTGCGTCCGCATCCGGGAAAGCGATGGGCTCACCCGTATTTGCCTCAGTGGCGGCACCTTCCAGAATCATTGCCTCCTGGAGCGTACGATAGTACAGTTGCGGCGTCGCGGCTTTGACGTATTTCTGCACACCCTGGTTCCTGCGAACGACGGCGGGATTGCACTCGGGCAGGCGGTCATCGCCAACGAGCTTTTGCAGCGGGATCGATAAAGAGGAACTTCTATGTGTCTTGCAATACCAGGCAAGGTGGTCGACACCTACAATCAAAACGGGCTGCGCATGGCCAAGGTACAGTTCGGCGGCATCGTGCGCGAAGCTTGCCTGGAATATGTGCCTGAGACGCAAACCGGAGAATACGTTCTGGTGCATGTCGGATTTGCCATCAGCCGGGTCGACGAGGCCGAGGCCAAGCGAACGTATCAGGCGCTGAGAGAATTGGACCAGCTCAGCGAGCTCGAGTCCCCCGTTGTCGATGAGGTCGGCCAAAAGGAGCAACGGCGATGAAATATCTTGATGAATATCGCGACGGCGATGTCGCTGGCAAGATCGTCGCGGAGATGCGCCGCATCCAGACGCGGCCATGGGTTCTGATGGAAGTCTGCGGTGGCCAGACCCATTCCATCGTCAAGAATGGGCTCGACCAGCTTCTGCCCGAAGGCGTGGAACTGGTACATGGACCAGGCTGCCCAGTATGCGTGACACCGCTGGAGATGATCGACAAGGCACACGCAATCGCACGGACGCCGAATGTTATCTTCTGCTCGTTTGGCGACATGCTGCGCGTACCCGGCTCGAATGGCGACCTATTCACCATCAAATCCGCCGGCGGAGATGTTCGCATTGTCTACTCACCGCTGGACTGCCTGAAGATTGCACGCGCGAATCCCACCAAACAGATCGTCTTCTTTGCCATCGGCTTTGAGACCACCGCTCCCGCCAATGCCATGCTGGCGTGGCAGGCGCGCGAGGCGAAGATGGACAACGTCTCGCTACTGGTATCGCATGTGCTCGTGCCGCCCGCACTGGAAGCAATTCTTGCTTCCCCGGAGAACCGCGTGCAGGGATTTCTCGGACCCGGACACGTGTGCGCCGTGATGGGCTACAGCGAATACCTTCCCATCAGCGCCCGCTACAAAGCCCCGATCGTAGTTACCGGATTCGAGCCGCTGGACATTCTTGAAGGAGTCCTGATGACCGTCAAGCAACTGGAATACGGACGCGCGGTCGTAGAGAACCAGTACTCTCGCGTACTCGATCAGACCGGGAATCTTCCGGCGCAAAAGTTGATCGGCAAAGTCTTCGAAGTAAGCGACCGCAAATGGCGTGGCATCGGCACAATTCCAATGAGCGGCTATCGCCTGCGCGAGGAGTTTGCCGCGCACGACGCGGAGAAGCTCTTCGACGTTGCTGAGATCGCCACGCTTGAACCGGAGATCTGCATCAGTGGCGAAATCCTGCGCGGCATCAAGAAGCCGCATGACTGCCCCGCCTTCGGCACCTTATGTTCGCCGCAGCATCCGCTGGGCGCAACGATGGTCTCGGCCGAGGGTGCATGTGCCGCCTACTATGCCTACGGACGCCACCTGAAACCGCAGGGTGCGGACGCGCTGCATCAGATTGTGTCCGGAGCGGCGCCCGGTAACGGCAGCGCTGCATCGCCCAACGGAGGACGTGCGTAAGACGATGGCAACCTCAGACGTCACCTCCAGCGAGAACAAGCAGGAAGCGGAGACCGCAGTCTCTCCGCTCTTCGGATCGTGTCCTATCCCCATCTTCGAGCACAAACAGATCGTGCTGGGCCACGGCAGTGGCGGCAAGCTTACCGCAGACCTGATCGACAAAATATTTCTGCCGGCCTTCCGCAATCCGGTCCTCGACAAGCTCGACGATCAGGCAGTCGTCGCCATCGGCGGGGCGCGCCTGGCCTTTACAACTGACTCTTTCGTCGTCACGCCAATATTCTTCCCAGGCGGCGATATCGGCCGCCTTGCGGTTCATGGCACCGTCAACGATCTCGCCATGAGCGGTGCACGGCCGCTCTATCTTTCCGCCGCATTCATCCTCGAAGAGGGCCTGCCCGTCGACGACCTCCGGCGCGTGGTCGAGTCGATGCGCGCCGCGGCGGAAGATGCCGGCGTCCAGTTCGTCACCGGCGACACCAAGGTGGTCGACCGAGGCAAAGGCGATCAGATCTTCATCACGACCACGGGCATCGGCGTCATTGAGAGCGGCGTAAACATCTCCGCAGATCGTGCGCGTCCCGGCGACGCCATTCTTCTCAGCGGCTATCTGGGCGACCACGGAATGGCCATCATGTCGCAGCGCGAAGGTCTCGAGTTCGAAGGCGCGATCGAGAGCGACTGCGCCTCGTTGAACGGCCTGGTCGCCGCGATGCTGGCCACTCCCTCACCCGATGCCGCCGACTTCATTCATTGCCTGCGCGATCCTACCCGCGGCGGCGCTGCGACCACGCTCAATGAAATCTCAAAGCGCGCCAACGTAGGCATGTACCTCAACGAGCGCTCCATCCCGATCCGTGAGTCGGTCAAAGGTGCCTGCGAAGTCCTCGGCCTCGATCCGCTCTACGTTGCCAACGAAGGCAAACTCATCGCCGTCGTCCGCCCCGACATGGCCGACGCCGTCCTCGCCCAGATGCGCGCCCACCCGCTAGGCCGCGACGCCGCCCGCATCGGCGAGGTGGTTCCCGACCATCCCGGCATGGTCCTCATGAAGACCGAAATCGGCGGCACCCGCGTCCTCGACGTAATGTTCGGCGAACAACTCCCACGCATCTGCTGACAGCGTTGCGCCCAGCGTAAGCGCTGAAAGCGCGCCATATACCAGCCTAGGCCGAAGGCCTAGGTACGGTGCCACCCAACAACCCGAGGGCTGAAGGCCCGACACATACAGTTATTCCACTCAGTAGCCGTTCGCCAGCAGATATTCCACCGTCAACTCGCCCTTCTCTGCCTCCGCCCGCTCCCTGCTCTCCGCATATTTCGCCATCACATCCACCTCGATGTTCACCGCCATTCCTGGCGTAAGCGTATGCAGGTTGGTCGCTGCATACGTATGCGGCAGAATCGCGATCCACACCTCATCGCCCTCGATCCCCGCCACTGTCAGGCTTATCCCCTCCACCGCAATCGAGCCCTTCTCAACAACATACCGCCTCAGCGACTCCGGCAACCGCAGCCGCAGCACCCAATCGCTCGCCTCCGCGCCGGCAATCACCGGATCGAGTCCCACCAGCGTCCCCACCCCATCTACATGCCCCTGCACCACATGTCCACCCAGCGGCGACCCCGCCGGCGTAGGCAGTTCCAGATTCACCAGCGACCCCGCCCGCAACCGCGAGAGCGTCGTCCGCGCAATCGTCTCCGCCGCCAGGTCCGCCGCAAACCAGTTCGGTCCCATCTCCAGCGCCGTCAGGCAAACCCCGCTCACCGCCACGCTATCGCCCAACCGCAGTCGTCCAGCGATCTCCGGCGCAGCAACCGTCAGCCGCGCCGCACCCACACCGGCCGTAAACGAAATCACCTCGCCAGTCGTCTCAATCAATCCAGTAAACATACCTCTAGCCTAGCCCATCGCCAAGAAGGCTGCGGAAAATCCCGCAACTCTCCGCGGCGTCATCGCAACTCTCCGCGGCGTCATTCTTGTATCTATGAATGAGCGGCAGGTATGAAGGAAAATGCCGCGGTGGGGGAACCGATCGATCGGTTCCCCCGCGGGCGGACGGCTCCCGTTCATTCTGAGGTGGTTTTGCCACCGCGAGTCAGCCCAGGGACC
>DASWCA010000022.1:0-10297 GCA_036390355.1 Acidobacteriaceae bacterium | reverse complement strand
GGACGCAGACAGCCAGGGCGACGGCGACCGGCATCTCGCCCATAGGCGGCGGAGCGCACGCGGTAGAGGCGAGCTATGCCGGAGACAGCAGCTACAAATCCAGCCTCTCAGCCACAACGCAACTTACAGCGCAGCCCGTTACGCCATCCGTTGCGGTAACTCCGTCTTCGTCGAGCATCACCACGACCCAGGTGCTGACAGTGACTGTCACCGTGAGTGGAGCAAGCGGCACACCCACGCCCACCGGCTCCATTACGCTCATTGGCGGGGGCTACTCGTCGACGGCAGCCACTCTCATCAACGGGAGCGCGACCATCAGCATTCCTGCCGGTTCACTTGCGTTGGGCAGCGACACACTGACCGCCAGCTACACAGGCGACAGCAACTATAACGCGGCGAGCGGTACCGTCTCGGTCACGATAGCCAAGGCGACGCCGACAGTGACCGTATCGCCTTCCTCAACCAGCATCACCGCCACTCAGACGCTCTCCGTGACCGTGGCGGTGAGCAACGGCATTGGCACACCGACGCCCTCCGGCTCGATCACACTGACCGGCGGCAGTTATATCTCGCCAGCAATAACTCTCAGCACCGGCAGCGCCACGATCAATATCCCCGCGGGTTCACTGAGTATGGGCAGCGACACGCTGACCGCCAACTACACTCCCGACGCGTCCAGTTCCTCGACGTACAGCAGCACCTCAGGAAACACGACAGTCAGTGTGACTGCGGCCGTGCCGACGATTTCGTTCATCGTGGCGAATCAGACTTACGGCAACGCACCGTTCACTGTGTCAGCAACCTCGAACTCCACCGGGGCGATTACATATTCAGTTGTCTCAGGGCCAGCCAGCGTAACCGGCTCGACAGTGACGTTGAACAGTGCCGGTACGGTGGTGCTACAAGCGAGTCAGGTTGCGACAGGCAATTACGCAGCTGGTGCGCAGAACGCTACCTTTACGGTTGCGGCGACCACACCCACTATCACCTTCACCGTAGCCAACCACACGTACGGGGATGCGCCGTTCACCGTGCTAGCGACATCGAACTCCACCGGTGCGATTACATATTCAGTTGTCTCAGGCCCGGCAACCATATCGGGGGCGACAGTGACGCTCACGGGCGCGGGTACGGTAGTGTTGCAGGCGACACAGGCTGCAGCCGTCAACTACTCAGCCGGCACGCAGAGCGCTACGTTCACCGTAGCAAAGGGATCCCAGACCATCACATTTGCCGCACCCATATCACCCGTCAATTATGGGGTCGCGCCGATCTCTCTCTCGACCAGCGCCAGCTCTGGGCTTGCGGTGACGCTGAGCGTAGTATCAGGCCCCGCGTCGCTCAGCGGGAACACACTCACCATTACAGGAGCGGGAACTGTTGTGGTCGCAGCCGATCAGTCAGGCAATGCGAACTATGCCGCCGCAACTGAGGTGACGCGCTCGCTTGTCGTCAATGAGATTGCGCCTGCAGCGGGTTTGACCATATCGCCGAACCCGGTATTGGTGCAGAATGCAGTCACCCTTACCGCGACAGTCTCCTCCGCGGCCAGCACACCTACGGGTTCAGTTGCTTTCTCCGACGGTGGTACGGCACTTGGGACCGCGAACCTGAGCGGTGGCATCGCAACGCTTACCGTCTCGACGTTCGCAGCAGGAGCGCACACCATCAGCGCTGTCTATGGTGGCGACGGGAACTTCAGTTCCGCTTCCAGCGCCACCGTTACGGAGACCGTTCAGGACTTCACGCTGACGATGGGCGGAAGCGGTTCATCGCAGACGGTTCAGCCGGGTGGCACAGCAACCTTCACGCTACCAATGACCCCGTCCGGAGGAACTACATTCCCAGCGACGGTGACGTTCTCGACGTCCGCGCTACCGGCAGGGTTCACGGCAACGTTCAATCCATCCTCGCTGGCCGCAGGCAGCTCTGCGACTAACGTCTCTTTGGTGCTTCAGGTGCCTTTGACTGCAATGCATGAGAATCGCGGGCAACCTGGCCGGGGTCTGCCGCTGGTTGCGCTCGGCATACTGATGTTGCCCTTCGCGGGCGGGATCAGACGTTCAAGCAAACGTCTGCGGCGGATCGCCATCGTGATGATGATGTTGGCGGGTATCGGTGGAGCGGCCGCGTTGACAGGTTGCGGCGGAGCCGGCAGTGGCAGCAGCAGCAGTGGCGGCGCACAGCCACGAACCTATACGATTACCGTGACCGCAACATCCGGCACGTTGTCGCATTCCACGACCGCTACGCTTACGGTGCAGTAGAGTTCCTGACGGCTTTGCCGGCAATCTCTACCACTGCTTCGTCGGGTTTGCTCCATGCGGAAGCGCCTGTATGCTCCAATTTGCCCGCTGCGTTGTCCCAGTGCAGGTGAGTGATCTCGCTCTTTCCGTCTTCGTAGGCATAGCTGGCGCCATCGTCGCCATACAGAGTGAAGTCGCCATCGGCTCCCGGGTAGACGCGCAGGCTGGCAATTGCCTGTTTCTCATTCGTACTCTCGATCGCGGTGCCCAGCGGAAGGATCGACCCTGCCCGCACAAAGATGGGGATCGTATCGATTGGCGTCGCCACGGTCACATGCCGGCCTCCGCGCAGGCGCTCGTTTGTCCAGAAGTTGTACCAATCGGTACCCGCGGGGAGATAGACTTTGCGGCTGGTGGCGCCCTGCTCCGTGACTGGAGCGACTAACAGTGCCGGTCCGAACATGTATTCATCCGTAACTGAAGCGACCTTCGGATCGCCGCCGAAATCCATGAACAGTCCACGCATGAAAGGCGCGCCGGTCTCATGCGAATAGTACCCAAGCGAGTAAATGTAGGGCATCAGCTGATAGCGCAGACGAAGATACTTCTCCAGGATAGGCTCGGCCTGCTTTCCATACGACCAGACCTCATTGAAATTGCGACTGCCGTGCGCCCTCATCGTCGGCTGGAACGTCGCGTACTGGAACCAGCGGACGTACAACTCCGGGTAGTCGTCATCGTGGCGGACGTTATCCCGCGCGTCGCTCGCATCGATCAATGGCGGCTGTTCCGGCTTGTGGGAGTTCGGAAGATACTGCCATCCGCCGATGTCCGTGCTCCAGTACGGCATGCCGGACGCTACAAAGTTCAGCCCAGTTGGCACCTGTCGTTTCAGCGTGTCCCACGTGGGGGCAATGTCCGATGACCAGAAAACGGTTCCGTTGTGCTGAGAGCCCAGGTACGCGTCACGCGAGAGAATCAGGGCGCGCTGGGCCGGAAGATCGCGCCGGAAGCCGTCGTATAAGGCCTTGGTGTGGAAGTAGGGATACACGTTGAAATATTCCGTCCCAGGACCAATATGTAAATAGCTTCCATTCGGAGGCAGGTCAGGTTCGGTTTCATCCGCCCAGAATGAATCGAAGCCCTTGCCGACGAAGTTCTCGCGGATTCTGTCCCAGAACCAGCGCGCGGCGTCGGGATTGGTGGTGTCGATGTCGGATCCGGCGCGGTCGTACGGAAGTCCGTCGGTGGGCGTGCCGTCGGCGAGGTGCTCGAACCATCCGTTCTTCAACAGCGTGTCGTAGTATCGGTCATCGGGCACGAAGCGTGGCCAGACGCTGATCATGCTGTGGAAGCCCAGCTTATGCAGCTCGGCGTTCATCGCCGCCGGATCAGGCCAGAACTTTGGGTCCATATCCAACTGACCCATCTTGGTGAAGTAAAACCAGTCGACGACCATGACATCCGCAGGCAGGTGACGCTCGCGGTAGCCGTTCGCTACATCCAGAATCTCCTTCTGCGAAGCGTAGCGTTGCTTGCATTGGATGTAACCATAGGCTGACTTCGGCAGCATGGGGACACTTCCGGTCAGCAGCCGATAGCCTTCGTAGAGCTGATCGTAGCTATCGCCGGCGATCACGAAGAACGAGACTCGCTGACCCACCTCGGAGGTCCAGCGAGTCTGGTCGTTGAAGGCAAAGTCCACGCGCGTTCTGGACGGGTTGTCCCACAGCAGCGCATAACCTTTATTAGTGACCACGAACGGAACGCACACGCTTGGTCCCGCGGCAGCGTCGTAATCGTGAGCACACTCCACCGAATGACCGCGAAGGTCGAGAAAGCCTTGTTGATTCTGGCCCAGGCCATAGTAGTGCTCGTCGCCGCGAGCGGAGAACGTCGCGCCCACCTGGAAGAAAGGATCGTCCCCCGGGCGCCTGTCATTCAGTACTGCCGCGTTACCGTCCTTGTGATTTGGCACGGACATTTGCCACCCCTGCATGTTCAGGATTGGCTGGCCGGCGGGGGTTTCGATTCTCAGGCCAATATTCGGAGTCGAGCCATTGAAATATCTGGCGATATCCGCCTGCGTGCCGGAGGGAGTTCCGTGGGACTCCGGCGAAACGTGAACCACCATCCGATCGGAGCGAAAGGTCTCGGTGCCAGCCACGTTCTCCTGCGCCCAGCCTGCGGTTGAGGCTGTCGCTGTAATGCCTACCCCAGGGGGTGTCAATGCAGCAGTCTTGTCGAGGCTCAACGTCACACGCACGATGTTGGGCGCAAACGCCTGGAGTACTACGGTGGCGCTGCCTCGTGCAAGTACGGCCTGCTGTGCGATGGCTGAGGGGTCGGAGAACTGCATCATCGCCAGCAGAACTAGTGTGCCGCTTGGAATCGTGCGACGGTCGAACAAAAACATGCCCCGTGACCTCCAAAGCTGGTTGGCTGCTGCGATTCCCATGTGGAGTCCACGAGAGCGAGGATATCGTGCAGGGCTGGATTAAGAGGTTGCCACGCGGGGCCGGCGACCATTCAGGCGCTTGAAACGTCCCATGGCGGGCGAATTCGCCCGCCATGGGGTTTGACTAGAAACTATACTTCACCGACAGCTCCACGATTCTGGCATAGCCCGCGCCGGAGTATGGAGACTTCTGATTCATCACGCCCCACTTCGACTGGCTTACGCCCAGGATGCTGTCACTTGTGTAGAAAGTTTTCCCGCCGTCCTTGGTTGCGTACTTCAGTGTGAGGAGGTTGTTTCCGCTGAAGCCCCAGAGCGAATGGTTCATAAAATCAAACGCCGAGGCCCGGAACTGCACATTTTGTCTTTCGGTTATGGCAAACGTTTTGTAGAGGGTCAGGTCCGAGTCGGTGTAGATCGGTCCGCTCAGATACGGAGTAACCTGGCGGTTTCCCTGGTTTCCTACTGCAGGTGCGCTGAAGCAGGAGAGCTTCACCAGTTGGAGCGACCCCAATCCGCTCTTTGGATTGCAGGTGGTGATGGGCAGGATCGAATTTGCGTCGGTCCCGAAGTACGTCTTCGAGGTCAGCGATTCGATATTGTTCCCGCTTGCATCCTGCTTCTCCAAGGAGAGCCCGAGGTTCTGCGAGGAACCGGCTTGCAGGTTTCCGCCGGCCTGGAAGGTGGTGATGCCGGAGATCGTCCAGCCGTTCACCGCTCCGCCCAGCGGTTTGAATCCGCCGTGGTACATGTTTCCGATGCTGTAGGCATACGAGGCATTGAATGCCTGCGGGCGATCGATGGAGAGGACGCCATAGTTCCCGTGGACATTGAAGGCATCGAGTGTGCTGCCGACGATACCCAGGGACTTCGACCACGTGTAATTGAAGTTGAAGGAGAGATGGCCCGCCTGCTTCAGCCACGCGATCTGCAGGCCGTTGTAGTTGGAGTAGCCGACGTGCTGATGCACGGAGACGGAATTGGTGCCGTATCCATAACATGCGCCGGTGGAGGTGCATCCGGAGAGGGGATGATAATCCGCGATTTTAGCCGGGTTCTCCGGATCGGAGGGCGCTGCCGCGCCTGTGACCGGATCAGGCTGGAACAGAGCTCCAAGCGGAATCTTATTCATGTTGGGGAAGTTCGAGCCGCCGATGCCCGAGCCATCGCTCTGGCCGCCCATCAACAGGTGGTGGGTGCTGTTGCCTACATACGCCACTTCCAGCAACGATTTCCCGGGCAACTGCCGATCTACCGTCAGATTCCAGGCGTAGGTGAGAGGCACCGCATAGTCGTTGTAGTCCGCTGCGTTGACGCCGCCCGCAGGCATGGAATTGCCGGCAACCGTCTGCAGAGGAATCTGCGCCAGCGTGATCGCCTGATTTCCCGGAGAGTAGTAGCTTTGCATGTTCTGCGACGTGCCCAGCGGGCCGCCGTAGTCGTTGTACTGATCGTTCCATGCGTACTCGCCCCAGCCGCCGCGGATTACGGTCTGGCCGTGGCCCTGGGCATCGTAGGAGAAGCCGACCCGTGGAGATGTGTAGGCAAGCCGGGTTGGCGATCCACCGATCGGGATGCCGGGGTCGATGGCGTGCCAGCGGACGCCGGGATATTGCACGACCATCGACTTGGCAGCCTGGTTCGCGGCGACGTCGCCGGCGAACAGTTGCGGCAGCCACACGGCCATGCCCACGCCCTGACGGTCATACCAGCGTCCGATATGGTCCCAGCGCAATCCGATATTCAGCAGGAGCCGCGGATGGATTCTCCAGTCATCCTGCACATATGCGGATGTGGTGCGATAGGCCATGTCCTGGATCGGCGCGTAGTTATTCTGGCTGAATGAGGAAGCGATTCCCATCACCAGGTTTGCGGTTGGATTGGAAGCGCCGATCTTCGTAGTTGGCGATACTGTGCTGCCGGTGACGACGTTCGTCTGGGGTTGGCTGCCGAAGCTGAGATCGCCGTTCGGATAGGACCAGGTTCCCTGGTCGTTCCCCGCAAGCTCGGTAAAAGCGCCTAACTTGAAGGTGTGCGAACGCCAGACCTTGGTCACGTTGTCGGCAAACGACGGTATGGCTTTCTTGCTGGCATAGGTGCCGTCGGCGCCGTAGAAGGCCGGCTGCGAAATGTCCGGGAAGGTATGGTCTCCGGCGCTGTTGATCGAAGGCGCTACCGGCGAAGCGGTGTTGTACAGCGTGGGGTAAGGATAGCCGAGGGTAGATTTGTAGATGGCCTTCAGGTTTGTGGGTGAGAACGGTCCATTGCTCCAGCCCCATCCGAAGACAAACTCATTGGTCAGCGTCGGGGTAATGACGTTCACCAGGTTCGCCGTCATTACGCGGGACGTGTTGGGTTGAGTGATGTTGCCGCCCGGATAAGCAACATCGTACGACGGATTCCACCAGACATGCCCAGGGCTAATGTAGGTGGCCTTGCCGGTTTGATAGGTGACGAACAGCTTGGTGTTCTGGTTGATGTTGTAGTCCACCCTGCCGCGCCAGACATAGCCGTTCTGCTGGTTGGAGATGTTCAGGACATAGTTGTATCCACCGGGGTTGCTGGTCGGATCGGCATTGGCTGCCGGGAACATCTTCATCAGTGCTACCGCGCCGGCGTCCCGGTACTGGGATGGAATGATGCCTCCGGTGATCGCCGTTCCGTCCGGCGCGAAGGCACCTGAAAGGTTGTTGCACCAGTTGGTGGCGCTGGAACTGAATCCGCCTGGGCAAAGCGCGGCGTTGCCCGAGCCTGCGGACGTGAAGTTACCGGCGATCATGCCCGCGCTGGGGACGTAGGATTGCAGCGGGCTGGCTTGGGGCAGCGTCTGCTTGTAGTACTCATAGCCGGCCCAGAAGAGCAGTTTGCGATTGCTGTTGAAGCTCGTGCCGGGAATCAAGACCGGGCCGCCGATGCTTCCGCCCGGATAATAATATTCGCCGGGCTGCCGTTTCGTTTTCGATCCATTATTCAGCCAGGTGTTGGAATTGAGCGACTGATTGCGGGCATAGAAGTAAGCCTCGCCGTGGAACTTGCTTCCCCCACTCTTGCTGGTGCTGTTGATGACCACCGGGCCGTTGGGGCTGTCGGCGCCGAAGGATTGGTCTACTTTGACTTCCGCGGTCATGTCCGGATTAGGTACCGCGATCGACCAGCAGTTGCAGCCGGGATCGATGATATTCGCGCCATCGAGGAGAAAGGATGTCCCGCCGCGGTATGGCGCGCCGCTGGGCGAGTATCCGACACCCACCGTACTGCCGGTAGGAGCTTCCGCCGAGAAATCCACATAACTCCCGCCCGAGGTCCCATTGGGCACAGAAGTGACGCCGGGAAGCACCTTGAGCAGTTCGGAGATGTTGCGGCCCTCCAGCGATAGCTTCTCGATATCCTGGCTGGTCAAAACCGCTGATCGTTCGCCGGAATCGATCGGCAGGATCTGCGCCGCGCTCGACGATACATCCACCGTTACCTCGGCGCCCCCTACCTTGAGCGCGACGCCCGAAATCTCGCGACTATCGCCCGCATTCATGGCGATGCCCGTCTGCTTCCAGAGCGAGAATCCCGACGCCTCAACGGTGACCGTATAGCTGCCGGGCTGCACTGCCGCAAAGGTGAAATGACCGCTGGCATTGCTGACGGTACTCCGGAGATCGCTGGTGGCGTCATGCAGGAGCGTGACCTTGGCGTTCGCGACCACAGCGCCGCTGGCATCGCGTACCGTCCCCGACAGGCTTCCAGTTGTCAGTTGCGCCTGCATCAACGGCGTCATCCACAGCGTGAATAGCGCCACGATTGCCAGCATGCCGGCAGCCAAACGACTCTGGCGCCTCGTCGTCCTTGAAGATGACGTTGGTAGAACATACTGAAGGTAGGATCGGAATCTTGATGTCATCTGGTTCTCCTTGAATAAAAAGCAATTACTGCAGCCCACGCCAAGAAACGCGCTCTAGGCGGGCCGCGCAAGGCAGAGTACTGTTCTATACCAGCCTAAACATCTCATTTAAAAGCTTTGACACCCCTTCTTTTGAGGGGGTACTATACCTGCTCCGTGGCTTGCAGATTTAGATATGGGTACCCAAACTAACCCGATTCACACTCAGCAGGATGCGCACGACGCCTGGTTACGAGATCCCGCTCTAATCAATCAAGCCCTGGATCAGGTGCTGTCCAGCCCTCCGTTTCGGAGCACGCAGCAGTGTCAGAATTTGCTCCGCTACATCGTAAAGCACACCCTCGCCGGGGAGGACAATCTCCTGCGGGAGCGCGTAATCGGTTCCGAGGTATTCGGTCGCCGGCCCGACTACGAGACTGGCGAGGACCCGATCGTGCGGCTCCGGGCTGCAGAAGTCCGCAAACGCCTCGCCCAGTTCTACCAGTCTGCGGCGGAAGAGCCCGGGATTCATATCGATATCCCTTCAGGGAGCTATCGGGCGACGTTTCGATTGAGGGATGGCTCCCATTCGCCGCCCCACGAGCCCACTGCTCCTCTTGAGGCCCATCCGGCCGAGTTGGAACCCCACTCCCTGCTGCAGGTGGTCGATCCCCATCAAACTCCATCCGTTACCGCCGCGGAGGTCTATCCTCCTCCTTCCTGGGCGCACATCCGGTGGAGCTACGTGGCGACAATGCTGCTCGTTCTGGCGACCGCTGTCGTTCTTGCTTTGTCCTGGAATGGAGCACAGAACCCGCAATTCAAAGCCTTCTGGGGTCCGTGGAACGGCAGTTCCAAGCCGGTCATCATCGCCATCGGGAGCAATGCCGTCTACCGGCTCTCCGACAATATGCTTGAGGAATATGCCAGATCCCATCGGCTAGAGACCCATGGCCAGGAGTTCTTCGTGCCTTTGGCGCCGGATGCAACCGTAAGGGGCGGTGATTTAACCCCAGCCGAAAACAGCTTCGTCGCCCTGGGAGACGTTGCTGCGGTATCGAATATGGTCGCCAGCCTGACTCGCCAGAAACAGAGCTTCCAGGAGCGCTTCCCGAACGACATCTCTTTTGCGGAACTTCGTAACAGCCCCTCGCTGCTCATCGGGGGTTTCAACAATCCGATGACGTTGGAACTCACGAAGAACCTGCGCTTCGTTCTGGGTGCGCGCAACGAGATCGATGACATGCAGGATCACACTCGCCGATGGCTGCTTCACGCCTCCGAAGACTCACACGACACGGAGGATTACGCGATCGTCACCCGCTTGATGCACACACAGGGCGACGCGCCCATGCTAAGCGTCGCCGGGATGGGTCAGTACGGCACGCTGGCCGCAGCCGACTTTGTGTGCAGTCCGAGCGCTATCTCCGAAATGACACGGCTTCTGCCAAGAGACTGGGCGAAGCGCAATCTTCAACTCGTTCTCCATGTCAAGGTCGTCGATTTCAAACCGGCAGCGACCGAGGTCGTTGCAGTTCATACCTGGTAGACATGGGCGTGCCTGACCTGAGGTCAATCAGTTCTATTGATTCTTCTGCAACTTCGGCAGCGCGATCTTGCGAATCGATTTTGGAGGAGCGCCGATAGGTTGGCTGTCGGACGGAAGCGTTATGTTCTCGTACGTGGCGCTGCCGGGGACCGGTTGAAAAGCCGTCGAACTCA
>DASWCA010000021.1:0-2094 GCA_036390355.1 Acidobacteriaceae bacterium | reverse complement strand
CGGCAGGCTGCGTTGTCGACTGGCTGGGTACGCATGTCGTCAACGGAGAACTCGATGGGGACCGCCGTATGAATGGTGACGAGTTCTTTGGAGAGGAGAATGTTCTCGCGATTGTTCTGTAACGATTCGCGATACCTTTTTCCCTTGACCTCATCTGCGCGGTCGAGTGCGGCTTCTACGGTGCCGAATTGCTGGATTAATTCGACCGAACCTTTGTCGCCGATGCCGGGCGCTCCGGGAATGTTGTCGACGGAATCGCCGCGGAGCGCCATCACGTCGATGACCCGCTCGGGCGGGACGCCGAGCGCAGCTTCGACTCCGGCGGGATTGAGCACCAGGTTGTCCTTGGTCGGGTTCAGGATGCTGACTTCGGAGTTCACCAACTGCATCATGTCTTTGTCGGAGCTAACGACGAAGACCTTGTGGCCGAGTTCAGACAGCCTGCAACTGAGCGTGCCGATGACGTCGTCGGCCTCGAAGCCTTCGTAGCTGAGGATGGGGATGCGAAAGGCTTCGAGCGCGCGGCGGATGTAGGGAAGCTGCAGCGTCAGGTCGGCGGGCATCTCGGTGCGGTTGGCTTTGTAGCCCGCGTAGTCGATGACCTCGAATTGTTGGGTCTTGATGTTCCACTTGCGAACGCCTTTCATGTCGCGGGCGCGCTCGTCACGGAAGACCGGGCCGGAGAGATCGTAGACAGCGGCGAGGTACTTCGGGGAGAAGTCCTTGCGCAGCTTGTTGATCATGTTGACGAAGACGTAGGTCGCGGCGGTCGGAATGCCGGTGCGCGTCGACATGGGCCGCTGGCGCTGCATCGCGTGATAAGCGCGGAAGATGAACGCCATGGAGTCGAGCAGGTAGATGGGGGGCTTGTCCCCGGTGGTCGCGCCCGCTGTTGCGTCGTTTCGAACTTCGGTCTTCGTGTCACTCGCCATCGCAGGTTGAGGATACCAAGCTGCGAGGAGGAGCGGCGGACGAGCGTTGATTTTCGGTTGCGTGACAGAGGGAAGTGAGCCTTTTAGACTTTTTATGCGACACATGCCGGAAGACAGGGTTAGAGGAGAATATGAGAGTCTCGGCGCATCGTGTTTCATTTCTCGCGGTCGTGAGTTTTGCGGCTGCTGCGGTTTCTTCCGGCCAGGCTCCGCAATCGAGCCAGCCTGCGCAGACTTCTGTGCAGCAGCCTTCCCGGCCGCCAATTGCTCCGCAACCGGTGCTGGACGATAACGGGACCTACACCCTTCGCAGCAACGTGCCGCTGGTGGTGTTGGACGTGGTAGTGACCGATGCGAAGGGGAAGCCGATTCGGGACCTGAAGCAAGCAGATTTCCACGTGACCGAGGCCGGCGAACCGCAGACAATTCTGAACTTTGAGGAGACGGGTGCGCGGGTGCCGAACCCGAGCGTGACCATCGACTCGACCGCTGCCCTGGATAAGTTGGCGCCGCAGGCTCCGGTGCAGATTGTTGTGCTGGACGAGTTCAACACGCGGTTCGAGGACATGGCGTTCGCACGCTATTCGCTGAAGAAGTTTCTGCAGAAGCAGCCGGCCAAGCTCAGCATGCCGACGATTCTGATTGCCGTCGATCTGCGCCACTTCACGGTGCTTCACGACTATACGCAGAGCAAGGAGGAGCTGATTAAGGCGCTGGATCATCATTTTGTGACCTATCCGTGGCAGGTTCACCAGTTCGCCTGGGTTGCCGAGCGATATGCAACGGCGTTCACTACGCTGCGGCGGGTGGCGCAGGCGGTGATGGGGCATCCCGGGCACAAGACTATGGTCTGGATCGGGCGGGGCTTCCCCGCATTCGACTTTTCGAATGCTCCGCTGGACGCCCAAACGCGGGTGGATTCAGCAGTGCAGGATTGTGTGAACGTCCTGCGAGACGCGCGGATAACGCTATATACGATCGACCCAGCCGGGCTGATTGCCGATCCAGGCAAGTACGGAAACGATGCGGCGTTCAACGATCCATTTGGAGGCAATTACCAATTCAACACGCTGGCGGCAGCGACCGGCGGGACGAGCCTTTACGGACGCAACGATGTGGATGCGGAGATTGGGACTGCGATCCAGGACGGTGCGAGTTTTTA
>DASWCA010000020.1:0-10853 GCA_036390355.1 Acidobacteriaceae bacterium | reverse complement strand
AGACGGCGTTCCTCCGAAGCGCGAGAGAGGCTCGCTCTGCTGATGGCCGAGACGCAGTTTGGCGCCGTACTGCAGTTTCCACCTATGCGGTTGAATGCGCAGGAGCTGGCGGATCTAGCTCCGGGTAAGGTGCTTCGCCTTCCTCTCCCGCGCCAGTCCTCGGCGGAGCTTTGCGTTGGAGGGTTGCCCATGTTCAATGCTCAGCCGGTACGTTCTGGAGAGCATCGTGGCGCGCAGGTCAACGGTCATACCGCAGAGGCGGAGCGGCCAGTCATGTAGGACAGCCATTGCGGAAAGCGAAGCAGTATGGTCGCGTCGCTGCAATCCGAGACTGAACTTGAGGGAGACCGGGAGATGGATGAAATCGGTGTAACACAAGCGGGAGAGAGCGAAGCGACTCAGGCATCCGCAAGAGGCCTTTTGCTCGATATCGAGCTCGACGCCACTCTTCAGTTTGGTTCGCGTGAGCTACCTCTGAAGGACGTGCTGGCCCTGGGCCTGGGAGACGTTTTGGAGTTGGACCGCCATGTCTCGGAGCCCGTTGATCTGGTCGTAGGCGACAGGATTATCGCCCGAGGCGAGGTCGTGATCGTTGACGGTAATTTCGCGCTGCTTGTCACTGAGTTGGCGGAGCCGCAAATGCGATTGGAGAGTATTCGATGCCTGTTCTAGCGAGCGTATTCTCGACGGCGAAATCGCAGGACAAGTTGGCGAGAAATCAGGATGTGTATCTCCCCAGGTCAACGAAGGATGTGCGTCTTGCGCAATACGCTGCGACATCTGCGGGTATGCGTACCGTCTGTGGCAATCCAAAGTGTTCCAAAGGCTGGATCTCATTCTTGAAAGACCGGCGGCGGCCGATGTTTGAGGGACGCTGGAGCTGCACTGCGGAATGCACGGAAGTGTTAGTCGATGCGGCAATACGGAGGGAATTGATCGAGCCGGATATTGCGGGCAATGGAGGGGAACACCAGCACCGCGTACCGCTTGGACTGATTTTGCTGTCGCAGGGCCGCATCACCCAGCCGCAGTTGCAACATGCACTCCATATGCAACGGAGCGCTGGAACAGGTCGCATCGGACAATGGCTGATTGGGGAATGTGGACTCGATGAGGAGCACGTAACCCACGGGTTAGGAGTCCAGTGGAGATGCCCGGTATTATCCGCTGAAGGATTCAATCCTGCAGCGATGTCACTGGTCATTCCGAAGGTCCTGGTGGAGAACGTTGGGATGGTGCCTCTTCGGATCGCCGGCGGACGCATCCTTTATTTGGGATTTGAGAGCCAGTTAGATGCCGCAGCAGCATTTGCGATGAAGCGCATGAGCGGGCTGACAGTAGAGAGCGGGTTGCTCGATCCGACGACATTACGTGCCGCCAGAGAGACTCTTTCGAAGTGTGACTTCGTCGCATGCACGTTCGAACGGGTAGTGAGCGTCGAGACCTTGTCGAGCAAGGTAGCATTCGCGCTCAGCGAGACACAGCCAAGGGCGTCGCGACTGGTTCGGGTGCATCAGTTCTACTGGCTGCGGATGTGGTTGGAGCGTGGAGCAATGAGCTCCGAATACGGCAGTATCCCCGCGACGAAGGAAGATGTTATGGACCGGGTCTACTCGCTGGGCACGGGACAGTGAACTCCTTCTAACCTTCTCCGCTGCCAGTGGCATCTGACATGCCTTATCTCATCGCATGGACAGTGGTCTCTATGCCGCATACACGGGATTGCTGGCGCGAACCCAGGCGCTGGATACCGCAGCCAACAATCTGGCCAATGCAGGTACAGTTGGATTTCGCGCTCAGCGAGACTACTTCCGCAGCGTTCTCGGCGGGATCGACGATGACACGTCTCCGTCTCAGGTCGGAGGCGCCGTCAATGACTTTGGCATCCTGGGCGGAAATCTGATCGACCAAGGTCAGGGCACTATGACGGCAACGGGCAATCCGCTGGACCTGGCGCTCAATGGTCCCGGATTCTTCGCGATCCAGACGAAGCGGGGAGTGCAATATACGCGCGATGGCGGCTTTACGCGCTCCGATACCGGAGTGATGCAGACCATGCAGGGTGAACCTGTACTCGACGGAAACGGTCAGGCCATCACGATACCGACAGGTGCTTTGAGCATCGGCCCCGACGGGAGCGTGTCGGTCACGACAGTGGAAGGAAGTGCGATCGCCGGCAAAGTGGGAGTGTTCGGATTTCCGGATGATACAGCACTGGTCGCGTTAGGCACAAACAGATTTGCGCCGCCCGACGGCGTGCAGCCCGTTAGCGTCGATACTGCGATTGAGCAGGGCTCGCTCGAAGGAGCGAACCTGGATGCGGTTCACGGCACCATGCAACTCATCCTGGTCCAGCGGCAGGCGGAGATGATGCAAAAGGCGCTGAGCGTATTTAACAACGACTTCGATAAGACAGCGGCGGAAGAGTTGGGACGCGTCTGACGGCAGCAATAAAGTGACACGAAGGAGCAGCGATGATTCGAGCGTTATATACGGCGGCAAGCGGAATGAGCGCACAGCAATCCAATCTGGATACGGTGGCCAACAATCTGGCGAACTCCGCGACTGCAGGGTTTCGCAGCCGAAAGATGCAGTTCGAGGACATGATCTACCAAAATATGGTGGTCCCGGGATCGGCTGCGAGCGCGTCAACCACGTCTGCGGGCCTCCAGATCGGGCTGGGAACGAAGTCGACTGCAAGCGAAGTGATCATGACGCAGGGCGATTTCAATCAGACCGGCAACACCCTCGACCTCGCGATTCAGGGCGCCGGCTTCTTCCAGGTGCAATTGCCGAATGGAACGCTGGGCTATACGCGGGACGGCAATTTCAGCATGAATAACGCAGGCACAGTGACGGATACGAATGGCAATCAACTGTTGCCGGCACTAACGATTCCTGCAAATGCGACTTCGGTCACGATCTCAAAATACGGTGTGGTGACTGCGACGCTACCCGGGCAGACGGTATCGAGCCAACTCGGCACGATCCAGTTGGCGACCTTTCCCAACCCCGGCGGTCTGACTTCACTTGGCGGCAACCTCCTGCAGCCGACATCGTCTTCAGGCAACGCGATAACGGACGTGCCGGGAGGCAGCAGCGGAATGGGGACGTTGCAGCAAGGCTATCTGGAGAACTCGAACGTCGATGTGGTGGCCGAGTTCGTGAACATGATCCTGGCGCAGCGCGCGTACGAGAGCAATTCGAAGGTAGTCCATGTGGCCGACGACATGTATTCGCAGATCAATAACATGGTCCGCTGAGACGGACGTTGAGAAGACGGGGGGTGTGGCGATGATGCGACGTGGGTTCATTTCAGTACCGCTGTTGGTAATGCTGTTCGCCGGCATTGCACTCATGGATTACCCCCAGTCAGCGGCACAAGTGGATGCGGGATGCGAGCCCGATGGCTATCGAGTAATAGCGCGGAGATGGGACGTCGTGTTGAAGACGGGCTGGGAGTTGAGGCAGGATTGCGGTCACCCAGAGTGGCCCACACATTCGGTTCCCGTCGCCATGCTCGCACAGAGCGATATCGTCAGGTCGAGCGAAAGTGTTCCTCTTATGCGGCCTCTGATGATTCATGCCGGAGATCGCGTGAGGCTCTGGATGCAGGACACCAGAGTCCGAATCGAGATGAGCGGCGTAGCGGCGCAGTCGGCAAGGGTCGGCGAGCGGATTATGATCCAGGTGGCGCGGCCGCTTGATGGTGGCGGCTCGACCGTCGAAAGTATACCCGGACTCGTACGTGGGACCGGAGATGTAGAGATGGAGCGATGATCGTGGAAATGGGTCCGCTAAATGTTGCCGCCTGTGAGGATGCACTCGAAGAGTTTCGATTGAAGGAGTGCCAGATGCAAACATCCAGACAATTGTTGCGTACGGGAACCGTTGAGCGACCTCGACGGGCAAAGCTCGATAACAGCGGGAACACGCTCCCGGGCCGGATGACGATGTCGAAAGCCGAACCGCCAGCCAACACCGCCATGGCGCGAGCGATAGTTGGATCTGTTGTCTTGCTTCTGATTGTGCTGGCGGCATCGACTCTTTCGGCCCAAGTGCCCATGGCCGCTGCGACAACCAAAAGCAAGCCGAGCACGAAGTCCTTGGCCACGGGCAGCGATCCAGCCGCGGCATCCCTCGACGCGTATCTGACGCGTGTGCGGTTGGATAACAAAGCGGTACAAACGGCTCCAGGCGCAATCTGGACGGATGCCGGACGCCTGACGCGGATGTCGACGGATGTGCGCGCAATGCGCCCGCACGATCTGATCTCCGTGGTGATTTCAGAGAGCCTCGCAGCCTCAACGGATGGGACCGTGAAGGGCTCGCGCGCGTCCAACGCGAGCTCCGGAATCTCCGGACTGATTGGCACACTTCATGCCGCAAATGCCCTGCAAAATCTGGTCAATCAGAATTCCAAGTCGGAATTGAGCGCGCAGGGAGCGAGTGCGACGAACTCCAGCTTGACGACGACGCTGGGCGGCCAGGTCGTGGAGGTGCTTCCCAATGGGATGCTCGTCATTGAGGCAGCACGGCAAGTGGAGTTCTCGCAGCAGTTGCAGACAATCGTCCTGCGTGGACTGGTGAGACCCGAAGACATCTCACAGGAAAACCAAGTGTTGTCGACTGCGATCTCCAGCCTCGAAGTGCAGGTCCGAGGCAAAGGTGTTGTCAACGACTACACCCATCGCCAAAATGCATTGGTGCGATTGCTGCAGTGGATGCTTGTGTTCTAGCGGATAAGGTCTGAACAGGTGTGAGATGCAGCGAATTGCGATGATCCTGATGCTTCTGATGACAGCGCGCTTGAGCGCGGAGGACCCTGCGCAACGCCAGGCGCGCATTAAGGACATCGCAACTGTCGAAGGAGTCCGCGATAACCAGCTAGTAGGCTACGGGATTGTAGTGGGACTGCATGGCACAGGGGACAGCCAGCAGACCGGCTTCTCGACCCAGACATTGGCGTCGATGCTCCTGCGCATGGGAGTGAGCGTGCCTGCCACAGGAATTCGCGTGCAGAACCTGGCCGCTGTATTCGTGTCGGCAACGCTTCCGCCCTTTGCGAGGCCGGGCGCCAAGATCGACATTACCGCCTCCTCGGCCGGAGACGCGAACAGCCTGGAGGGCGGCGTGCTCATGATGACCCCGCTGTACGGCGCGGACGGCAAGATCTACGCGCAGGCCCAGGGGCCTCTCGTCGTCGGTGGGTATTCGGTGAGTGTCAATGGCAACACGAAGCAGTTCAACCATCCGACCACGGCTCGAGTGCCTCTCGGTGCAATGGTGGAGCGGGGAATTCCGATGCCTCTTGCGGGAGTGGAGACCGTTTCGCTGCTCTTGAACGACCTCGACTTCAAGAGTGCAGAGGCAGTCGCCTCTGAAATCGACAAGGAACTGCACAGGAATGCGGCGCATGTAGTCGACAGCGGAACGGTGGAAATCAGCGTGTCTCCTGGTGAGGATGTGCCCCAGCTGCTGGCGCGAGTAGAGGCGATCGAAGTGCCGTTTTACCCCAGAGCGAAGGTGGTGGTCAACGAGCGCACCGGTACGGTTGTGATTGGCGGGTCGGTGGTGCTGCAGCCGGTGTCGATCCTGCACGGCGGCCTGGCGGTGAATATTGTGAACGAGTTTCAAGTCTCCCAACCTGGTCCCTTCGCATCAGGAAATACCCAGACGGTGCAACAGACGCGAGTCGATGCCAAGGATAAGCCAGTGAACAGAATCGAGCTGAAGCAGGGCGCAACGGTTGATGATCTGGTGCGCAGCCTGCAGACCATCGGAGCGTCCGCGCGCGACGTCATCTCAATCCTCCAGACTATGAAGACCGCGGGGGCACTGGAGGCGGAGCTCGAAGTCCAATGATCTTTGCCATTCCAGTTGCGGTGGCCTCACCTATATCAGCGGCGGCTCAGGCCCCGCAAGCCAGCGGAGCGCAGCACAGAAAACTCACCGACGCGGCGCAACAGTTTGAAGGCATGCTACTGCAGGAGATGCTGAAGCCGATGAAAGAACACGGGTTCTGCGAAGAGGATGGCCAGGGCGACAGCGACAACAAGAATGGAAGCAATGGTTTTGGAGACACGCTAAGCAGTTTCGGGACTGAGGTCATGGCAACTGCAATTGCGAAGAGTGGCGGCTTGGGAATTGCGAAACGGGTAGTGGAGCAGGTGGAAGGCGAGGCTGTCTCGCATGGCAAACGGTCGGGATCTGAAAGACAATGAGCCCGGACATTCCAAAATAATTCTTCGTAGATTACTAAAGTCTCGTGAGATAGAGCCGATGAACTGATGGAATGTGGAGGTATTTGGATTGAGCTATTCGAATGGGATCGGGAGCCCGCAACAGAATCTCAACACACAGGAAGCAGGCGTGGCATCCAGAATAGGGGTAGGGAAGGCCGCCGCGAATTCCGTGTCGTCGCAGTATGGAGCGAAGAGCACAATCCCTGTCGATGAAGCGAACCTGAGCACGACCGCAAGTGTCGTCACTACGGCGTTAACGATGGATGACGCTCGCACCGTGAAGGTCGCAGCGTTGCAGCAGGCGATTGCCTCGGGAACCTACAACGTCTCGTCATCGGATGTTGCGGACAAGGTAATCAGCGCTCTGTTGCGGTAGCGCGAATGACGGAGCGGAAGATGCTGGATCGCAAGTCTGAGACTTCCGGAATGACCGAGTGGGAAGGATTGATCGAGGAGGCGCGGATGGCTCTTTCGACGCTGCGTGCCGGAGACCTGGAGGGTTTAGCTGTCCGCGCGGAAGCGATGTTGGCCGTTGCCGTCAATCCGCAGCGGAAAACGAAGCAACCGCTGCCCGAAGCGAAACTAGCCAGCCTCACTGCAGAACATCGTCTTCTGGGAAACCTGCTTTTAGCAACGGGAAGAAATCTTGACGTATTGCGACTTGTGCGCGGTTATCCTCGTGACTCGACGCGTACAGGAGAGGTTAACTCGCGATGGGTACGCTGACTGCACTGTTGCACTTGTCGCAAAGTGCCCTCGAGACAAATCAAGCGGCGATCGACATCACGTCGAATAACGTCGCAAATGCCAACACACCCGGCTACACCCGACAGGTCCCAACCTGGCAGGAGAGTGACACCGTATTCCTCAATAGCGTCACGGGTGCCGGAGCAGGAGCCAGCGTGACCATGGTCTCGCAGCGTGATGCGGTGTTGAATCAACGAGTACAGCAGCAGACACAGCTTGAATCCTCCAGTTCGATCGAGAGCACTGCACTGACCGCCTTGCAATCGATCTTCGGTATCACTTCGACCTCTGCCTCGGCCGTGTCGACGACGATCGGGACCGACATAAATGCGTTCTTCAGCTCGCTGAGCGCGCTCGAAGCGAGCCCGTCCGACGCTTCAGTGCGGCAGGGTGTCCTGAGCGCGGCCGAGACCCTTGCGTCGGATTTCAATGGAACGTCGAATCAAATTGCGCAACAGGCGTCAGGGTTGAACCAGCAGGCATCGGGAGTTGTAAGCCAGGTCAACGCTCTGACCGCGTCAATTGCGGCGCTGAATCTACAGATAAGGAGTGCTAGCCCAAGCGGGGATGCGGGCGCACTTGAAGATCTGCGTCAGCTCGACCTCTCGAAGCTCTCGACTTACATCGGGTTCGACCAGACCAAAACGGAAGGCAATGGCTTGACGTTGACGACCGCAGACAGTGCTGTTCTGGTGAGCGAAGACAAGTCGTTCGCGCTGACCACGGTCAACTCAAACGGCAACGTTAATGTGCTATCGGCGGCCGGACAGGACCTTACGTCGCAGTTGGATGGTGGATCCCTCGGCGGCATCCTTCAGGCGCGGGATAGGGATTTGCCTCAGGTTTCTTCGGCGCTGGACGCCCTGGCCTATGCGATCGGAAGCGCGGTCAATGCACAGAATCAGGCGGGACTTGACGCAAACGGAAATCCCGGTGGAGCGATCTTCAATCTGCCTGCGGGTTCATCGGGGGCGGCAGCGGCAATCTCGGTGGCAACCTCGGATCCGAAAGCAATCGCCGCTGCGTCCGTTGGCCAGGGATCGAGTGGCGGCGCCAACGCAACCGCTTTGAGCGCACTGGTTAACGCGAGGCTCTTGGACGGACAAACTACCCCGGAGTTTTACGCTTCACTTCTAACACAACTAGGCGGCAAAGCTTCAGCGGTTTCGGAAGAGAACACGACACAGCAGGGTTCGCTAACACAACTCCTGTCGCAGCAGAGTGCTCAATCGAGCGTGTCACTGGATGAAGAGGCGGCCAACCTGATGCTGTATGAGCGTTCATACGCCGCAGCGGCCAAGGTGTTCACCATTGTGGATCAATTAATGGCCTCGGCTTTGAATCTCGGCCAACAAACAACGGTCGTGTAAGCAAGCCGTTTTTACGGCAGGGAATCGTGAGATCGCCGGAGACAGGAGAGGAGCCAGAATGCGAGTAGATCCACATTATGTGAACGGGCTGGTCGCTTCGTTGAACAAGTCGACTCTGTCGGAGCAGCAGTTAACGGCCGAGCTATCGTCGGGACTGAGAGTGTCTTCGCTCTCGGACGATCCTGTCGCCGCAGGACAAGCTTCGCTCCTCAGTTCGGCGATCAGTCGCGACGATAGTTTTGTGCAGGCGGCGGCGGGTACGCGGAGCCTGATGCAGGTGGCTGACTCGGCGCTGGGAAGCGTGGTAACACAATTGACCTCGGCATTGTCGCTGGCGGTTGGGGGCAACAGCGGGACCAACAGCGCGTCTAACCTGATTGCGCTTTCGCAGCAATTGAGCGGCTTGCGGGACCAGGTCGTTTCGCTGGCAAACTCCAGCTACCAGGGGACGTACATCTTTTCCGGAAGCCAGGGAGACGTGCAGCCATACACGGTTGACACAAGCACCTCGCCCGCGACCACTACCTACAATGGCGACTCGCAGGTCGGCACGGTAACCACACAAAGCGGTCAGCAGATCCAGACCGGCCTCGCCGGGTCCGCCGTCTTTTCAGCCCCTGGAGCGGACGTGATGGCGGCGCTGAATCAACTCATTGCGGACTTCTCGAGTGGAACGGTGAGTGCATCGGCGCCGACCGATATCGGTGTGCTGCGGACAGCGCTCAACAACGTATCGCAACAGAGGTCAGTATTGGACAGCTCACTAAGCCGCTTGGAGGGAGCGAGCATCTATGCCCAGACGGATGCGATCAACCAAACCTCCGCCATGAGCAACCTGGTTGCAGCCGACCCCGCGGCAGTGGCAACCAACCTAAGTTCCGCGGAGACGCAGACTCAGGCTTTGATGAGTGTCATCGGTGCGGTCCAGAAACAGAACCTTTTCAACTATATGTAGAGTTGCGACAAGAGCCGTGTAGTATGCGCTCTATTGTGGAGGGCTGGTCGTTGAGAGAAGTGGCTGCGGGAAGTCCCGCTTGAGTACGTAAATACGGAAGACCATGGGATAGCCGTACAGGTCGAACACGCCGCGCGTGGCATCGAGCCGATAGGCCGAGTTGAGATAATCACGAAACTCCGGCCACGTGTTGAGCTTGTCAAAGCTATACGTGGACTCCTGGTACCATTCGTTGCTCAGGATGATGACCGACGGCGGATCCTTGTGGATGTCGTCCCAAAACATATTGCGGAAATAGGGCACGGAGTTTCCATCATTGGGTCCAAAAAAACCGGTATCTCCCGTGAATCCAGTGCTGCCCGCCAGGTCCAGACGATAGAGCGCGCTGAAGCATCCGCCCACCATATCGAGGCACTGTACTTTACCTTGCAGTTTGTCGCCGCCGAGCCGCAACAGATCCTGTTCTAGAGCAAATGCGGCGGGGTTGGTCTCATGCCGCCCACGCACCTTGCGCGCGTTGAACGGAACCATCAGGAGGACGCCGAACGCCATCCCCATCAATCCAATATTTCTTCGCCAGCCGCGATCTTTCAGGGCGGCGGTGAACTCCAGCCCAATCCACAGCAACCCGAAACTTACGAGTGCTACGCGGTGGTAATCGTATCCCTTGCGCTGAACGAAATACGATATCGCGCCGAAGATAAAGCCGGCGCGCACCGCCCAAATCTCCCAGTTCGCACGGTTCCGGCTCGCGATGGCGAGCAGAATTGCAAGCGGCAGGTAAACCAGGAATGCCTGGGGAGTGCTGCGGCGAATCAGGACCCACAGCGAAGGATGCGCCAACGACGAATAATATGGGACTGTCTTACTCAGGATGTAGAAGAATGAGCTGAAGGCATGCCCCGGCAGCAGAAAGTCCAGGAGGATGCCGAGCGCAATCGCGAAGCCAACCAGTCCGAACAAAATATGAGCAAGGGGGGATTTCGACGGCCTTCTTAGCACCAATAACGGAATCAGCAGCAGGCAAAGTGCGAACGGGAGCACGGTGGGCTTGATGAGAATTGCAATGCCCAGTGCGAGGCCGAACGGCGTCATCAAGGCTGGCCAGTTTCTGCGTATCGCAGTGAACAGAAACGCATAGCCAATGAAGATCAGCACAGTCATCACCTCATCGCGTTCTGCAGCTTGATACGGACCAAGTGAGCCAATTTGCAGGCTAAACAGCACGCCGGCAAAAAGCCCGGCGATCCAGTCGTAGGGCCGCGCGATGACGATCATAGCGAGCGTCATCGAGCCCAGCAGTGTGTATTCATAGAGCCGCCAGCCAAGGTCGCCGCCGCCAAAGATAGCGATAGCCCAACGCTCCGTGAGATACGCGCCGGGCATATTGATGTCGCAAATGTCTTTGTACGGGACTCTGCCGTGTTTCATCAGCAGAACGATATAGTGCATCACCTGCGTATCCCACATCCACTGCCAGTGGATCGTGAACGCTACATAGGACGCTGCTCCAGCCAGGAGCACTGCGATGCACAG
>DASWCA010000019.1:0-11226 GCA_036390355.1 Acidobacteriaceae bacterium | reverse complement strand
GAGAGTGCGAGCGGTTTCGGTGAAGGCGATGTCGATGTCGTAGAGGATTTCGACGTGGTCGCAGAGGAAGCCGATGGGTTGGAGGATAACGGCGGTATGGCCTTCATCGCGGATGGCGACGAGGGTGTCTTCGACGGTGGGACCGATCCAGGGACCGCCGGCGACGCCCTGGCTCTGGAAGGCGAAGAACCATTGCTTGAGGGTGGGGATTTCTTTGGCTGCGGAGGCGAAGATGAGTTCGGCGGTGCGCTTGGCTTCGACAGGGTAGGGGTCGGGGGTGGCTTGCATGGGCGTGCCGGGACGGGCTCCGGCGACGGAGGCTTCGCCGGTCATGATGGTGCGGCAGGGGACTGAGTGGGCGGTGAAGAGGACTGGGAGGGCGACTGCGGGATGTTTCTGGGGCTTGCCATCCCACGTCTCACAATCGAGACGTGGGGCACCCGATTCGATGGCGGTACAGATCTCGACGAGGCGTTCGGCGAAGGCTTCGATGAGGGCGGGCTCTTCGGGCCACTCTTCGACGAAGGTGAGGGCGATGGGCGGAGCTGCCGGGTCGGCCTCCAGGGCGGACATCAGGGCTCGGCGGTAGAGTCCAATGCTGGTGCGGGAGTTTTGCGGGGCGAGGCAGATGGCGATGAGTCGAGTGACGCCGGCGGTTCGGAGTTCGCGGACGACGTCGGCGATGTAGGGATGCCAGTTGCGCATTCCGGTGTAGACGCGGAGTGGCGTTCCAGCGGAGGCGAGGGCCTGCTCGAGGAGATGAGCCTGGGTGAGCGTCCAGCGGGTGAGCGGTGGAGCTTGTTCACAGGGCGTTTCGCGGAGTCCGATCTGGGCGTAGCGGTGCTGGAGTTCTTCGACGACTTCGTGCGGGAGGGCGCGTCCGCCTGTGACCTTGGCGAGATATTCAGCCATCTCGCCGAGGACGTCGGGAGTTCCGTGGGCGAGTAGGAGGACGGCGGTGTGGTTGTTCGATTCGGCCATGCTTGCATCATCGTATACGGTACTTCCCTGCTCCTCCACTGCGTTAGGTTTTGGGTTGGGTTGCGACGAGGAATGCGGGAGAAGGCTGTTCGCGCGAGCGCGCGAACAATCCACCCTTTGTGTTTAAAACTGCAAAGGATGGGGAGCCGATTCCAGGGCGCAATTCCCACTCATCGCGATACAGCCGCGATGAATGGGGCACCCAGCTACCTGGCGGATTTGATTTGGCGGACCACCTGAAGGACGGCTTCTACCGGGGTGTTGGGGACGATGCCGTGGCCGAGGTTGAAGATGTGGCCGGGGCGGTTGGCGGCGGCGGCGAGGACTTCGGAGACGCGGGCTTCGAGGACCTTTTCGGGGGCGAAGAGGGTGATGGGATCAAGGTTTCCCTGGACGGCAACGGAGTGGTTGAGTTCGCGCCAGGCTTTGTCGAGCGGGGTGCGCCAGTCGAGGCCGAGGACGTCGGCGCCGGTTTCGCGCATGGCGGGGAGGAGCGACGCGGTGTCGACTCCGAAGTAGATGACGGGTACGCCGAGAGCCTGGATGCGGCGGATGAGTTCGGTGGTCGGGGTGAGGACGTAGTCGCGGTAGTCGGAGATGGAGAGTGCGCCGACCCATGAGTCGAAGACCTGGATGACGTCGGCGCCGGCTTCGATTTGTTGGGCGGCGTAGTCGACGAGGACGGTAATGAGCTTGTCCATGAGGATGGGCCAGGCGTCGGATTCAGGATTTGTGGCCGAAAGGGTCGAGCTGATGTGGGTGGGTAAAGTCTCTCGGGGTCCTTCGACTGCGCGCTGCGCGCTCCGCTCAGGATGACGGGCTTCTGAGGTGGGAGAGGTGGGGACGGAGGCGTACATGAGGCGCTTGGTTTCGATGTAGTTGCGGGAGCTGCCGCCTTCGATCATGTAGCTGGCGAGGGTGAAGGGTGCGCCGCAGAAGCCGATGATGCCGAGTTGGTCTCCGTCGGCGCGGGGCGGGGCGAAGTGGGCGGCGACTTTTTCGATGGCCTGGGCGACGTAGCGGAGATCTTCGGTGCGGTCGGTGCGGAGGGCTCGGGCCTGGACCGCGGTGCGAATGGGGGAGTGGACGCAGGGGCCTTCGTTGGCGACGAACTCGAAGTCGAGGCCCATAGGGGTGAAGGGCAGCAGGAGGTCGGCGAAGATGATGGTTGCGTCGACGCCGAGGCGTTCGGCGGCGGTGATGGTGACTTCGGCGGCGATGTCGGGAGTGCGGCAGATGTCGAGCAGGGAGTGATGCTTGCGCACGGCCATGTATTCGGGCATGTAACGGCCGGCCTGGCGGAGGAACCAGACGGGGGTGCGGTCGACGGGGAGGCGGAGGCAGGCACGAACGAAGCGGCTGCCGTTAGCCCCGGCAGCCGCGTCAGGTTGGTTTACCGCGGATGGTTTCGCGGTCTGCGCCACTGTGGTCACTGCCCGATTTGGCCCTTCGGGGTCAGCGCCTGGGTTTGCCGATCGATCTTGCCCATCGAAGGGTTTGGACCCGGCCAGCGGCTCAGCTTGCTCGCGCGCGGGCCCGGATAGAGCGGATGCCTGATTCAGAGCTTGGTTCTGAAATTCACTCAAAAGGTTCGATCTCCCGACCTTTCGAGCGTAGCATCCTCCGGGGCGCCGGCGTGAATTCTGGTGATGAATTGGCGACGGGGTCTGTTGTCCGCGACGTCAAGGGCCAAGGCGGCGACTTTGTGTCCAGCCGCTTTGGGCCTATCAGTACTTTGCTTCAAGAGGAGCCCCGTACGTTATCCCCTATCGGGGCAAAGGCGTACAACTTTAGGCGAGGAGTTACTTTAGGAATGAGCGGCGGGGTGATTATGGCAGGAGAGGCCTACGGCACGGGTAAACCCGTGCCCTTCCGTGTCTCAGGTACGACAAAGGAGTCTTCCGCAGCCTGTAAGGCCCGCTGCTATTACGGTTCGAGACGTAGGGTGAACTCTTCGATGACGGGGTTGGTGAGGACTTCGCGGGCGATACGCTCGACTTCGAGCTGAGCCTGGGAGGGGTCTGCGGCCAGCGAGTCATCGAGGGTGAGCTGGAAGTACTTTCCCTGGCGAACGTCGGCTACGCCTTTGTATTCCATGCGGCGAAGTGCGCCGGCGACAGTCTGGCCCTGGGCATCGAGCACGGACCGCTTCAATGTGACGTACACATGCGCCTTCATGAGGTCTGATTATAGACTTAGGACTGCGGGCTGGCTGCGGATCGGGGCGGTCTTATAGACTGGAGAGACGCGCGACCTGCAATTGTGGCCGAAGTGAATCCAACCCTGAGACGAAGTGAGCTGCTTCCGACTGAGACGAGATCTAAGAACCTATGACCAATTACCTGGAACTGCCAGTCGGGGAGCAAAGCCCCGAAGTGATCACCGCCGTCATCGAGATTCCGCTCGAAGGCATTAACAAGTATGAGTACGACAAGAAGTACCACGTGTTCCGGCTGGACCGGAACCTGTACTCGCCGGTGCATTATCCGGGAGATTATGGGTTTGTGCCGAGCACGCTGGCCAGCGATGGCGACCCGCTGGACTGCCTGGTGCTGGTGGACGCGCCGAGCTTTTCCGGATGCGTGATGGAGGTGCGACCGATCGGCATGCTGGAGATGACGGACCAGGGATTGGCGGATGAGAAACTGCTGTGCGTGGGGAAGAATAATCCGCGTTACAAAGACGTGTGGAACTACTCGGAGATCTACCCGCACATGCTGAAGGAGATTACGCACTTCTTCGCGATCTACAAGGATCTTGAAGGCAAGCGGGTGGAAGTGAAGGGTTGGCGGGATGCATCGTTCGCGCGCGCCAAGGTGGTGGAAGCGCAGCAGAGGTTCATCGAGAACAAGACAAATCCTGAGCCGGTTCCCGTTCCGAGGTAAGGCGGGAGCCGAAACAGGAGTTGGAATGTTAAAGAAGGAGGGCCGCCTGTGTGGGCGGCCCTCCTTCTTTTTGGTTGAAGATTGCGACGACTCCCATGGCCTTAGTTGACGGCGATGTAGGCGTAGGCGTTCGCACTCGGGACTGCGTGAGAGATCACATAGACGACGGGTTGAGTCGCTGGAATTGTGGCCGGAGCGGTGTAGAGGCCGGTGGCGCTGATCGTGCCGTATGTCATCGAACCACCGGGGACGGCCGTGGCAAGAGAGAAGGGAGCAGGGCCAACTTCGAAAACTACACCATTATCGGTGCTATTGAGGGGAAACTGAACTTGTGGGATACCTGGGCTGGCCGAGGCCGGGAGAAGACAGACGCTAGAGCAAGGCGCGGCTCCAACCGCAAAGCCGGTGAACTGAAACGTATTGTTGGGCGCGAGGTGGGAGACGGTCACAACCGGATTGGTGAGGTTCGCGGGATTGGTTGGAGTCCTTGGCACCAGGTTGACGGTGGGCGGCCCGAGATTGCTGGCTGTGTTGAATATCTGAATCAGCTGGTTTGCGGAAACCTTCTTGGACGGATCGTTAGGGTCGCTGGGGACCGAAGCGACCAGCAAGACCATTCCCTGGGGAATACCGAGGGCCTGCGCCTGCGCCAAGGCCGCGCCGGTGTAGACGGGGATGCCCGATGGGATCACGTAATAGGCGGTGTTGCCGCTCGCAATATTGACCTGGCCAACCGATGAGCTGGACTCGCCGACTGGCAAGGTGGTGCCAGTGGGGAGATTGCTGGGGTCGGAAAGGTTCGGCGTTGGGAAAAGCGCCCAACTAACATTTGCCGGAGCATTGGTGACGTGAGCCGTGAAAAGGTATGTGCCGCCCTGGCCATTGTTGGGCTCAGTCACAACGCTGCCCGCGGGAGCCGGTTGTCCCACGGCTGCCGGAGCTGGGTAGGCCGGATTATAGATAGGGGTCGGGCAGTCGCCGCACTCGACTGAGAGTGTGACGGCGACGTTCTGATAGCTGAAACTCGAGGGCGCCGTGCAACCGATGACGGAGTAAGTAGTGGCGGCGACGATCGCTATGGCAAGAATCTTCAAGCACAGTTTCATTGGGGGAATCCTTTGTAATCCGGAACCAGAGAAGCATATCTAAATTTTTGCATTCGCGGAAGCACTATTTGTGGGGGCTGGCTCGATGGCCCTAGCCGACGGGCTGAGGTTGACATGATTTGAGAGGAGAGCCGTACCATCCGGGCGCGCGGACAGCCAGGAGAACTGTTGGCAGTGGAGTAACTGGGTAGGCCTCAGGGAGGAACTGCGACGATCAGGATTCCAGGGCGGGATCGGGGTCGCTTTGACCTGCGGAACGCAGGCGGACGAGCAAGTAGACGAGCGGGCCGGCCGCGGCAACCAGGCCGGCGAAAACCAGCGCTGGAAGCGGTCCAACGTGCTCGTCGCGCGCAGCATAGAGGGCGAAGGCAATGAGCAGGGCGGGGCCGACGCCTGCGGCAATGGCGATGGGAAGTCCTCCGGGAATGCGGAAGGGACGGAGGAGGTCCGGTTCGCGGAGCCGGAGGACGACGAGGGCGACGAATTCGAGCAGGAGGGCGGCTCCATAGAGAACGAGGTCGATGGAGATCAGGCGTTCGAAGGAGAGATTGAGCGCCAGGCCCCAGGCGATGGCGCAGACGACGACGCTGGCCCATGGGACCTGCGACGCGGTGGTGCGGGTGAGGAACCGCGGAAGGAGGCCGTCTTTGGCGAGCGCGTAAGGCACGCGTGCATAACTGAGCATCAGGGCGTTGAACATGCCGGCGCCGCTTAGCATTCCTCCAAAGACCACAGCAAGGGCCAGGCCGGTGCCGAATGCACCCGGGCCGGCAATGGAGCGCGCGGCATCGGTCCAGGCGCCGGTAGAGAACTGAGTGGCGGGAATACCGGCGAGTCCAACGGCCGCGAGCGGCAATATATAGGTGAGGGCAACGAGAGCGGCAGAGATGAGCATGGCGCGGGGATAGTTGCGCTGCGGATCTTCGACTTCCTGAGCGATGGTCGAGGCGTTGTCCCAGCCCATATAGTTCCAGAGCGCGACCGAAGCGGCGCCGCCGAGTGAGGGCGCAGCTACAGGTGCTTTGAGCAAAAGCACGCCGCGATGCATGCGATCCGCGAAGGTGAGGGCGTGCCCGGCGAGGATGTGCGGTTGAGCGAAAAGTCCTTTCCAGAAGCCGACGCCAATCAGGACGACAAAGGGCGCGAGCAGCGCGACGAACATGCCGACCGAACCTTCTCCGACGGCTTTGGCGCCGCGCAGGTTCCACAGCGCGCTGGCGAGCACGACTGCGAGAGCCCATAGCGTGCCGCGATACCCCGCGGTGAGAGTTGGCGCGACGCGGGAGAGGTACAGGACGAAGATGACCGGGTAGATGGCCATGTCGAAGATGCTGGCGGCGAGTGAGAGCCAGGCCTCCTGAAATCCCCAGAAGTTCCCGAGCGCACGACGGACCCAGCAGTAGTAGCCGCCCTCTTCGGGGAGAGCCGATGCGAGTTCGCCGACCATGAGCGAGGTGGGCAGGCTCCAAATGACGGGGATGACCAGCAATAGGAGGAGGGCGCGGCCGAAGCCTGCTTCTCCGATGATGTCCTCGATGCCGTAGGGGCCGCCGGCGACCATGAAGTAGGTCGCTCCGATGAGCGGAAGCAGACGCATTTTATTGTTGGCGTTGCGCAGGGGCGGGCTCCGCGAAAAAGTTGTATAGAGGAGAATTTACCTGAAGCTGGAGGGAAAGGCTGGCATTCGGCGGAGACAGCCATTTCTCGCGGAGTCGTCGTCTCATCGTCGGGCGAATTGAATCAGAAGTGATCATCACTAAAGAAAAACGAGTCTGAACGATACTGGTGAGCGCGGCGATAAGGGAACTGCACTATAATCAGGATTCATCCAGGCGCTGGAGTGAATGCGGAGTTGCGTGGACGAGTGGAGAGTTGGCCGAGTGGCTGAAGGCGGCGGTTTGCTAAACCGTTGTAGGACCAAAAGTTCTACCGGGGGTTCGAATCCCCCACTCTCCGCCAGTGATTCTGAGTTCCTGTTCAAAGCCAACATTGTTAGGGCGTAAGTTGCCCGCGGTTTTCGGATACATAGCCTGTTCCGTCGTGCTTCAGAGCTTTCCGTCGTGCTTCAGAACTGGCGATAGTCTTGGCAGCGGCACACCGGATTTGCATACGCGGGACCGGGCCGGATTTCCGAACTTGTTACACTCGATCTGGTTAAAGCATGAAAAGTAAAGCTGCCTCTAAATCTGCCAGGCGAGACTACTCGACTCCGGCGCTGGAAAAAGGTCTGGACATACTGGAACTGTTCGCCAGCACTCCGGGTGGCCTGACGGTGAGCGAAGCGGCGCGGATGCTGAACCGCACCGTCTCCGAAATCTTCAGGATGTTGCTGTGCCTGGAACAACGGGGTTACCTGTCGCAGTCGGCGAATCGGGAGAAGTATCATCTGACCTTGCGAATGTTCCGCCTGGCTCATGAACATCCTCCGGCCAAGCGGCTGGTGACCGAAGCGCTGCCGGTGATGCACAGCGTGGCGCATGAGTTGCGGCAGTCGTGCCATCTGGGTGTGATTGACGGCGGGCACGTGGTGATTCTGGCGCAGGTGGATTCTCCGGAATCCACGGGATTCTTCGTCAAGATGGGGGCGAAGGTCGAGCTGATGCACGCCGCGACGGGACATGTGATTCTGGCGCATCAGAGCACGGACTTGCGCCGGTATGCTCTGGAGGAGTGGGCCCGCGAGACGAAGCGGAAGAAGCCTGCCGATCTGGAGGCCCATCTCGCGAAGATTCACGGTCGCGGCTACGAGAGGCGGGCAAGCTACGAGGTGAATGGCGTTGTGAACATCAGCTTCCCGGTGTTCAGCGCGCGTGGAGAAGCAGTCGCCGGACTTACTGTTCCCTACGTGAAGCGGATTGAGGACAAGATCAGCATCCCCGAAGTGGTAAGGGTCTTGCGGGGTGCGAGCCAGGAGATATCCGAGGCGCTGGGAGCGAGCCCCGCCCTTCGCCAGACACGCCGCGGCGCGAGCGCGAAGAAGCAGGGGCCGCCCGTGCGCTAGGTATTCTCGCGAGGCTTGTTGATGCGAACGAAGTTGGTGTCCTGTCGCGGCTCGGCGTCGCATTCAATCGCGATGGTTGTTACTGGCGAGTCGGGAGCGTCCATAGGCAGACCTGTCAGGTGTACGCGGTAAGGGTCCTGCGTGAAGGTCACGTTCTGATTGCCTTTCAGGAGGCGGGCTGACTTGACCTTGACCATGAGCCCAGAGATCGCAACGTCCTGCCCAGGCCAGAAATGCACGTGCATGAAGAGCGTGTTGCCCGTGCGAGTGAAGCTTGCATAATTGGATCGCCGCGGGTTACAGATTTCCGCCTTGTAGATGGCGTCTCCATTGGTGTTCATCCAGCGGCCAACCTCGCTGAGGACGCGAATGGAATCCGCCGGCACGGAACCGTCGGGCTGAGGTCCGATGTTCAAGAGGTAGTTGCCCCCGTCATGCACGCAGGAGATGAGGTTGCGGATGATGGTCTTCGATGACTTCCAGTTATCATCAGCCCGCTGGAATCCCCAACTATCGTTGAGCGTCATGCAACTCTCCCAGGCGCGGCCGTTGGTCTCGGCGACAATCTTCTGTTCCGGTGTGGAGAAGTCTCCGATGAGGTGATTGCGGTTGTTGACGACGATGTCGGGCTGCAGTTCGAAAACCATCTTGTTCATGCGCTCGGACTCCCAGCCCTTGACGTCGAGCGGCCAGGAGACGTCGTACCAGAGCACATCGATTTTGCCGTAGTTAGTGAGCAGCTCGCGGATAAGTCCGTGGGTGTACTCGACGAAGCGCTTGCGGGCTTCTTCATCTGTGGCGCAGCGCGCGCCGTCGGGATGGTGCCAATCCATCAACGAATAGTAGAAGCCGACACGCAGGCCTTCCGCACGAGCCGCTTCGACATACTCGCGGACGAGGTCGCGCCCGGGGCCCTGCTTGGTCGCGCAGTAATCAGTGAGCTTGGAGTCGAAGTTGCAGAAACCCTCGTGATGCTTGGTGGTCATCACCATGTATTTCATGCCTGCGGCTTTGGCCAGTTTCGCCCAGCCGCGTGCAAATCCTGGCGCAGGGTTGAACGTCTTGGCGAGCGGCGTATATTCGCCGAACGGGATCGCTTCCGTCTCCATCGCCCACTCATGGCGGGCGTGCTGGCTGTAGAGGCCGAAGTGGATGAACATGCCGAATTTCGCGTCTCGCCACCATTTCATGCGGCGGATCTGGTCGGGCGTGGGCGGGACCGGCGCCGGATCACGCTCGCCGGGCGCCGGCGTTTGCGCCGCCGCCACTGCGAAGGAACTCCCTGTGACCGATGCGACTGCGGCTCCTGCTCCCAACAACATGTTCCGTCGACTTACTTTCAAAGAATCCATCATTCACTCCACTCCCAATTCTGGTCTAAATTCGTTTCTAAAAAGAGGGACGGACCGGGGTCCGTCCCCAGGAACTTCAGGTTGCCATGAGATTTAGAACTGGAATCGTATTGACCCCTGCAGAATGCGTGCTGTGCTTGCTGTCGAAGTAATGACGCCAAGGTTCGCGCTGCTGGTGGTCGCCGCGCCCGGTGATCCCAGGACCGGATGGTTGAGGGAGTTGAAGGCTTCGAGGTCGGCCTTCAACCTGATGCGCTCCGTAATTGGGAAGAGGCGGAAGATGGAGGCATCGAGATCCCAGTAGGCCTGGTCCTGCAGAATATTGCGCCCCGCATTGCCCAGCGTGCCGCTCGCGGGAGTTTGATAAGCGCAGGGATTGAACCACTGCTGAGCGGTCCTGACGCCTCCCGAATACAACGTGCAGGAGGGATTGGCCGCCACGGGACCTGGCACCCAGGGATTCGCGACCAGATTCGCTCTTTCGTACGTGCCTGCATTTCCAGTGTTTGCGATGTCGCCGGCCGACGTCACGTTGAAATTCTGCCCTGACCGGCCGGTAAGAATTGCCTGCACCTGCCAGTTGCCGATGGCATAATCGGCGACTCTGTGGTTGGTTGAGAATCGCTTGCCCACGCCGATGGGCAGTTCATAGACGAAGTTGGCGCTAAAGAGTTGCGGGATGTTGAAACTCGCAGGACCGCGGCTGCCCTTCGGATTGTATGGGTCCTCGGGGACGCCGCCCTCGACGCCGAAGTAGCCGTCGCCACCCTCATCGAGCGTCTTGCTCCAGGTGTAGGAGGCCATATAGGTGAGGCCCGGGAAACTCCCGCGGTACATCGCCTGCAAAGCGTTGTAAGAGGCACTGGCGCCTGAATGGTCCCATGACTTTTCCGGCACAGTGAACGGATAGGGCTGCCCCGTGGTGCCGGCCGCCTGCCGGGTGGCAAACGAGGCTCCGGGGGCTGGGGTGCCGGTGTTGTAGTAGCCGCCGACATCCATCCGATGAGATGCAGAGCCGACGTAATTCAGCACCAGGATCGTCCTGCGAGCAAGCTGCTGTTCGATGCCGAAGTTGTATTGCTCGGAGTAGGGGTTCTTCCACAACGGATCGACCATGTAGTTCACATTGGAAGACGAGAACGGGGTGGCGGAGGGCAGGTTCCCGCCGTTCTGGGCGAAGGGATTCTGCGCTGACGTGTAAGGCGTACCCGGAGTGTTGGTGTTGTTGATCTGCAGCGTCCCGGTGTCGGGCCATGAACCCTGGTAGTTCTGTGTCATCTGGATGATGGCCGCCCAGTTGTCGTACGTAATGCCAAAGCCGCCGCGGATCGACATGCCGTCGTTTACCCGATACGCGAAGCCGACGCGCGGGCCGATGTTGTCCTTGGTGCCGTGCATGATCTTGCCGCCCGTCGCAACCCGACCGTTTGCCGGCAACGTTGCGCTTGGTAGACACGGAGCATGACCGCGAACGCTGCACAGTGGCGGTAACTGCTGGATGACGTACGTTCCATCATTGAAGTCGAAGTCGCCAGTCTCGATGCTGCCCTGCAGTCCGACGGAAGCCGCGGTACCAAACGCCGGGATTACGCTGCGGTCGTAGCGGACCCCAAAGTTCACGGTCAGGTTGGGTGTCATCTTCCAACTGTCCTGTATGTACGCGCTGCCGATCCCGCCCGGACGTTCTGTGAGAAGAACGTTGCGCTTGTTCTCGTTGTTTGGGTAATCGAGCAGGAAATCGGCCAGCCCAAAGCCCGGCTGCGACGTAGCGGACACGCCGGAAGGCGAACTGGGGTTGCCAGTGAAATTTGCCGTCGCCGCCCCGGTAAACCCGACCGATCCCTGGCGCAGCTCGGCGGTATAGTTGACCTCGTCCCAGCCGCCGCCGGCCTGGATCTGAT